>CAMLEQ010000117.1 GCA_946479015.1 uncultured Gemmatimonadota bacterium
GCAGCCACATGCGCCCGCCGTGCGCCTCGACGATCCCGCGCGCGATGGCGAGCCCGAGCCCGCTCCCGTGCCGCCGCGTGCCGCGGTCGGCGTGCCAGAAGCGATCGAAGACGTGCGGCTGGTCCGCCGCCGGGATGCCGGCGCCGGTGTCCTCCACCGAGAGCTGCACCTCGGCGCCGTGCCGCTCCGCCCGGATCACGATCCGGCCGCCCGACGGCGTGAAGCGCGAGGAGTTGCCCACCAGATTCGAGAGCACCTGCACCACGCGCTGCGGGTCGGCGTGCACCGGCGGCAGCCCCGCCTCCACCTCCGCCGTCAGCGCGAGCGCGCGCTCCTGGGCGAGCGGCTCGAGCAGCATCACCGCCTCGTCCACGATCGCCTGCACGGTGGTGGTCTCCCGCCGCAGCGACAACCGCCCCGCCTCGATCGCCGCCACGTCCACCAGGTCGCGGATGATCCGGTTCATCCAGTCGGCGGAGCGCATGATCGTGTCGGCGAGGTAGCGCACGTTCTCCGGCGTCGGCGGCTCGGGATCGAGCAGCGTGCTCGCGCACATCGAGATCGCGCTCAGCGGATTGCGCAGGTCGTGCGACACCACGCCGAGCACGTCGTCGCGCGCGCGGATGGCGTGCTGGGCGATGGCGTACAGCCGGGCGTTGTCCATCACCTGCGCCGCGCGGCGCGCGAGCTCCTCCCCCAACTGCACGTCCGCCTCGCCGTAGCGGCGCTCCGGGCGCGTGGAGATGAAGCCAATGGCGCCCAGCGTCCGGTCGCGCGTGACGAGCGGGATCACCATGCACGACAGCGGCGCGAGCTGCCGGAGCGTGAGCAGGTGCTCCTCGTCCTGCGCCAGCTCGGCCAGCCGCTCCGGCGGGATGTCGAACACGATCTCCGTCCTTCCCGTGCGCAGCGCGGTGCGCGTGAGGTACGGGCGGTCCGTGTCGAGCGGGACGCGGCGCAGCGCATCCGCCAGCGGCGCGCGTGCCGGATCGGCGGCGGCGATGTCGAGCCGCCGCACGCGCCCATCATCGGTGGTGATGTCGATGACGCACAGGTCGGCCAGCGTGTGCACGGCCAGGCGCGCGACGCTGCGCAGCGTCGCCTCGTAGTCGAGCGAGCGGTCGAGGATGTCGCTCGCCTCCACCAGGAACTCGGCGCGCCGCTCCGCCGCCTCGGCCGCCGCGCGCGCCTCGCGCTCCCGCGCGAGCAGCGCGTTTCGCTCCTCCTCCGCGCGCTTGCGCTCCGTGACATCGCGCAGCACCGCCGTGTACAGGCGCCGCCCGCCGATGTCGATCTTCGAGATGGACGCCTCGGCGGGAAACAGCTCGCCGCTCTTCCGGCGGCCGACGATCTCGTCGCGCGTCCCCATGCGCCGCGCCGCCACCGGGCCGGCGCCGAACGCGCGGACGTGCCGCTTGTGCAGCTCGCTCAGCCCTGGGGGGAGGAGAATCTCGAGCGGTCTGCCGATCGCCTCGGCCGCGCGCCAGCCGAAGATCTGCTCCGCGCCCTCGTTGAAGTGGACGATGGTGCTCCTCTCGTCGATCGTGACGATGGCATCGGCGGCGATGGAGACGATGCCGGCGAACTTCGCCTCGGAGATCCGCAGCGCCTCCTCGGCGCGCGTACGGTCGGTGATGTCCTGTCCCTCGCCGATCAGCGCCGAGAGGCGCCCCTCCTCGTCGCGCACCGGCGAGACCACGAGCTCGAGCACGAGCGGTCGTCCGTCACGGTCGACGACTTCGAGCTCCTCACGCGCGACATCTCCCGCCGCGGCGCGGGCCACGGCACCGCGCACGCGCTGGCGGTCGGCCTCCTCGCGCCAACCGGGGAGATCTCCCATCGGCCGGCCGATGAGCTCCCCGTCGGTGGCGCCGAGGAGCTCGCGCGCGGTGCGGTTGACCTCGCGGAGCACGCCGTCGGGAGAGAGCAGCGCCATGAACTGCGCGGCGCGATCGAACAGCGCACGATAGCGGAGCGCCTCCTGATGTTTATCCCGCGCGCGGGAGCCCTCGTCGGAGGGCGCCCGAGCGGGACCACCATCGCCGTCACGGGCGCGGCGCTCGCGATCGTCGTCCGCAGGAGCCACTGAAACCCTCATCACTGGTCGAATGCGCGCGGCAGCCGCTGGAGCGAGAGGGAGAGCGGCTGGGGTGGCCGGACCCCAGAAACTTCAGCCGAGTGGCGTGGAATGTAAAGGCGACTGCGGCTCGGCCCGGGGCATCGCGCGATAGATGTACGTGGGGGGCGACTCGGCGCCTGGCGCCGCCGCATCGGCCTCGACCGCAGCGGCGGCCTCGCCCTCGGCCAACGCCGCCACGATCACCCCGTGATGCGGCGAGAGCGTGCACACCGGATCGGCGTTCGCCGCCTCCCCCGTGAGTGCGTACGCCTGGCACCGGCAGCCACCGAAGTCGACGTGCTTGCGCGGGCAGCTCCGGCACGGCTCCCGCATCCACGAGTCCCCCCGGAACGCCTGGAAGCCCGGTGACTCGCGCCAGATCCACTCCAGCGACCGCTCGCGCACCGTCGCGAAGTCGAGTCCCGGCAGCGTCCCCGCCGCGTGGCAGGGGAGCACCGTGCCGTCCGGGCTCACCACCAGATAGACCGCTCCCCAGCCGCCGTAGCACGGCTTCGGGTACTGCTCGTAGTGGTCCGGGAGCACGTAGAGAAGCTGCATGCGCCCGCGGTACTCCTCCCGCTTCCGGTCCACCACCGCCTCGGCGCGCGCGAGCTGATCGCGCGTGGGCAGGAGAGCCGCCCGGTTCACGAGTGCCCAGCCGTAGTACTGCGTGTTGGCCAGCTCCACGCGATCGGCCCCGAGCTCGGCCGCCAGGTCGAGGATCTGCTCCAGCTGGTCCAGGTTCGCGCGGTGGAGCACCACGTTCACCGTGAAGGCGAGCCCGAGTGCCTTCACCCAGCCCGCGGCCCGGAGCTTCTGCTCCCAGCTCCGCGTCCCCGCGATCCGCTCCGCCAGCTCGGGCGTGGCGGCCTGGAGGGAGATCTGCACGTGCTCGAGTCCCGCCCCCGCGAGCGTCTCCAGACGCTCGCGCGTGAGCCCGACGGCGGAGGTGACGAGCGTCTGGTAGAGCCCGAGCGCGCGGGCGTGGGCGACGAGCGCCTCGAGGTCGCGCCGCAGCAGCGGCTCGCCGCCGGAGAGCCCGAGCTGGAGCACGCCGAGCGCCCGCGCCTCGGTGAAGACGCGCTGCCACTCCTCGGTCGTGAGCTCCGTGCGCGAGCGCACGAGCTCGAGCGGGTTCGAGCAGTAGGGGCAGTGCAGCGGGCAGCGATGCGTCAGCTCCGCCAGCAACGTGGTGGGTCTATGATCGGACATCGCGCACCAGCTCCCGGTCGGCGAGTCGTGAGAGATACTCGAGCACATCCGCGCGCACGTCGGCGTCGTAGCGCGCGCCGAGCGTGCCGGCGATGTCGTCCACCGTCCGCACGCCATCGCACAGCGACAGGATCTCCGCCGCCGTGTCGTTGAGGAGCATCGCCCCCTCGGGATAGAGGAGCACGCGCCGCTGCCGTACGGGGTCGTAGTCCACCCGCGCGAGACGCCAGAGCGCCGGACGGGAGTCCCCGGAGATCGACACCATCACTCGTCTCGATAGGCGTTGTGGATGGTGTCGATCATCACCCACAGCACCTCGATCTTGAACTTCAACGCCTCGAACGCGCGGCGCTGCGTCTCGACGGTGGTGCAGTACGTGGTGACGATCTCCAGCCCCTGCGCGCTGTCGCGCGGTGCCTGCACCAGGCGACTCCTGAAGTAGTCGTACGCCTCGGCGGGGATCCACGGGTAGTGCACCGGGAGCGACGACAGTCGTCGGCGCATGATGTCGGGCGCGAACAGCTCCGTGAGCGAGGACGCGCACGCATCCACCCACGGGCGCGTCTTGCAGAAGTTGACGTACGCCTCGGTGGCGAAGCGGACACCGGGGAGGACGTGCCGCTCGTCTTCCATCTCCTCGCGCTCCAGCCCGAGCGCGAGACCGAGGCGCACCCAGAGCTCGATGCCGCCCTCGCCCTCCTCCGTGCCGTCGTGGTCGATGATGCGCTGGATCCACTGCCGGCGCACCGCGGGGACCGGGCAGTTGGAGATGATCGCGCCGTCCTTCCGCGGGATCGCGCGCTGGTAGGCGAGCCGATTGGCCACCCATCCCTGGAGCTGTCGCCGCGAGAGCTTCCCCTCGTGCATGAGCTGGTGAAAGGGGTGCTCCACGTAGTACGAGGAGTGGAACGCTCGCAGCGCCTCCACGAGCTCCCGTGGAGCGAGCGGCCGCTCGAGCGAGGGGATCGGCGGGGGAGGGGGAGCGGAGGTCTGCGCGGAGAGGGTGACCGACATGACCGGTTGGGGGCGGAGTGTCAGGGCGCGGGAGCGACTTTCTGTCAGTGCATTAAGATGTCCTAATGAAAACTCTACATCACGAACCGCATTCCATCCATACCCACTTCCAGCCCCGCTGCCTCGACGGCGCGCCGCTCCGGCGAGTCCTCCAGGAGGATGCGGTTGGTGTTGTTGATGTGCGTGTAGACTTTCCTGCGGCAGGGGAGGCGAGAGAGCGCCTCGCGGCTGCCGTGGGGGCCGGAGATGGGGAGGTGTCCCATGTCGCGCGCGCCCCGCGTGCCGATGCCGAGGGCGATGAGCTCATCGTCGCTCCAGAAGGTACCGTCGAAGAGGAGCAGGTCGGCGGCGGCGAGGCGGGCGAGCAGCGCGTCATCGAGCGCGCCGCATCCGGGCACGTACGCGCAGCGGGCACCGGTGGCGACGTCGCGCACGATCAGGCCGACCGTGTGCCCCGGCGCATCGATCGACGCGAAGCGCGGGGGATCTCCCGGGACGGCGAACGGCTGCACCGCGAGCCCCGCGGGCGCGCCATCGGCATCGCGGAGGAGCAGCTCACAATCCACGGTCAGCTCGGTCACCACCACGTCGGCGAAGGCACGGGTGACGGGGAGAATCCGCGAGTCCTCCTCCAGCGTGCGCGCGACGGCGGATGTCACCCAGAGGTGAAGCCGGCGTCCCTCCCGGAGGAGCGCGATGCCGAGCGAATGGTCGAGCTCCGCGTCGGTGAGGAGGATCCCATCGATCGGCACGTGGCGCATCCCTGCGGGGGGAGCGCCCCCATCGCGCAGGCGGGCGAGCTGCTCGCGCACGTCGGGGGAGGCGTTGCAGAGGAACCAGCGCTCTCCATCGGCGCTCAGCGCGATCGAGGACTGTGTGCGCGGGCGCGCGTGCTCCGGGGCGGCGCGGGCGGCGCGGCACGTGGGGCACCAGCAGTTCCACTGCGGGAAGCCGCCACCCGCGGCGGTCCCGAGCAGGAGCACGTGCACGACTGGGGAGGAGAGGGGGAAGACGAGAGGAGCCCGGGGTACCGGACTCCTCTCTCGAGCGGGCTGCTCAGCGCCGGGCGACGTAGGCGGTCACTTCCATCGTGACCTCCACGACCTCGAACTCGGGCTTCGTCCAGGACATGGCTACCTCCAATGAGGTTGAACCGGGGTCTGGCGACCCCATGGCCGGTGTGGGCGTTTTCACCCAATCGGATCGCGGATCGACCCGACGACACCCCTGATAATGCACCCGATGTGCCATGTGCGGACCGGTGGTGGAACGGCGGTTCAAGATGTGGAGCCGCAGCACGTTGCGCGCTCGCATCGGTCGCGTGGACGTGCCGCTCCGGGGCGTCCGGCGGTGGGGCATTTCCACCGGAGTTGGGTGATCTCACCCAGTCGCCGGTGCCCCTTCGCTATCCCTGGATCCCGAACTTCTTGAGCCGGTAGCGCAGGGTGTCGCGACTGATCCCGAGGCGATGGGCGGCGCGCGTCTGGTTTCCACCCGCGTCGCGCAGCGCCTGCTCGATCATCGTCCGCTCCCACTGCGCGAGGTCGACGCCGACCGGCGGGAAGGCGGGAGATCCCGCGGCGGGGGGGCGCGCGCCGATCCCGGCCGTCGCGGGCACCGGCTCCGCCGACGGTGCGGGCTCCATGGGCGTGGTGAGCGAGAGGTGGTCCGCGCCGATCGTCGTCCCGCGGCTCCACAGCACCGCGCGCTCGATCACGTGGCTCAGCTCTCGCACGTTCCCCGGCCACGGGTACGCGCGCAGCAGCTCGCGCGCGGGGGCGTCGATGCTGCGCACGTCGCGCCCGTACTTGGTGTTGAACTGTCGCAGGAATCGCTCGGCGAGGAGCAGCACATCGTCGCCGCGCTCGCGCAGCGGGGGGAGGCGGAGGAGGATGACGGCGAGCCGGAAGTAGAGGTCCATGCGGAACGCGCCGCGCTGCGCCTCGCGCTCCAGGTCGCGGTTCGTCGCGGCGAGAATGCGAACGTCGACCTTCCGGTCGCGGATCCCGCCCACGCGGCGTGTCGTGCGCTCCTCGATGGCGCGCAGCAGCTTGCCCTGCAGCGAGACCTCGATGTCCCCCACCTCGTCGAGGAAGAGGAAGCCGCCTTCGGCCGCCTCGAACAGCCCGATCTTCGATTCCTTCGCGTCGGTGAACGCGCCGCGCTCGTAGCCGAACAGCTCGGCTTCCATCAGCGACCCCGGGAGCGCGGTGCAGTTGATCTCGATGAACGCGCGCGACGCGCGCGCCCCCGACGCGTGCAGCGTGCGCGCGACGAGCCCCTTGCCCGTCCCCGTCTCGCCGGTGATGAGCACCGGCGGCGTGTCGTCGAGCGCGGCGATCTGGCGCACCTGCTCCGTGACGCGCCGCATGGCCGGCGACTCGCCCACGATCCCGGCGAACGGCATGCTGCGCGCGGCGCGCTGCCGGTAGTACGAGAGCTCCTGCTTCAGGCGCGACGTCTCGCGGGCGCGCTCGGCGATGAGGCGCAGCTCCTCGAGGTCCACCGGCTTCTTGAGGTAGTCGAACGCGCCGAGCTTCACCGCTTCGACGGCGCCTTCGATCGTACCGTAGGCGGTCATCATGATCACCGGCACGGCGGCATCGACCTCACGGATGCGCTCCAGCAGCTCGACGCCTCCCATGCCGGGGAGCCGCACATCGGCGAAGATGACGTCCGGGCGCAGGCGATCGAGGAGCTCGAGCGCCTGGGGCGCATCGCTCGCGACCTCGGCCTCCCACCCCGCGTCGGCGAGAAAGGCCTTGATCGAGCGCGCGAGCGTGCGCTCGTCGTCGACGATGAGGACGGTGCCGCCGCTCACGAGGCCGCCCGCTCCCTGATCGGGGCGGGCGCCGGCGCGGCGAGCGCCGGCGCCGGCGACGCCGCGGGGAGCCACACGCGCACCGTCGTGCCCACGCCAGGCGTGCTCGCGATCGCGAGCTGCCCCCCGTTCTGCTCGACGTAGCGCTTCGCGATCGCGAGCCCGAGCCCCGTGCCCTCGGGGCGCGTCGTGAAGAACGGCTCGCACACCGACGCCACGATGTCGGCCGGGATGCCGCCGCCGGTGTCCGCGATCTCGACGACGACGCCGGCGCATCCGTCGTCCGTCGGCGCCGCGCGCGTCGCGATGCGCAGCCGCCCGCCCGGCGGCGTGGCGTCCACCGCGTTCGCGAGCACCTCGAGCAGCGCCTGCTCCATCTGCATCGGGTCCACACGCACCTCGGGGAGATCCGGCGCGAGCGCGGTCTCGAGGGCGATGTCGCGCTCGGCGAGGAGCTGCGTGGAGGCGTGGAGCAGCCCATCGACGAGCGCCGTCATGCTCTCGGGGATCGGGTGGAAGGGCGCGGGGCGCGAGAAGCTGAGCAGGTGCGAGATCCGCCGGTCGAGCCGGTCCACCTCCGCGATGATCGCGGCGAGCTGCTCGCGCGAGGCGGCGGGGTCGGCGCGGTGGAGGGCGAGCTGCGCGGCCGCGCGCAGGCTCGCCAGCGGATTGCGCAGACCGTGCGCCACCGCCGCCGCCGTCTGCCCGATGGACGCGAGCTTCTCCGACTGCACGAGCTGCGACTGCGTGCGCTCGAGCTGCTCGATCTTCGCCGCCAGCTCGGCGTTGAGCGTCGTCTGGCGGGCGTGTGCGTCGCGGAGATTGGCCGTCATCGCCGCGAACGCGCGCGCGAGGTCGCCGATCTCGTCGCGCGCGCGGACGTCGATCGGATGATCCAGGTCGCCGGCCCCGACCACGCGCATCGCCCCCGCCAGCTCGCGGATCGGGCGCGCCAGCCCCTCGGCGATACGCCACGACGCACCGAGTCCCGCGAGCAGCGCGAGGAGGACGACGGCGAGCAACACCTTCCGCTCGAACGCCAGGTTCTCCCCCAGGCGCGTGTACGCGCCGCGCACGCTCGCCTCCCGGGCCTGCCGGTAGATGTAGCGGTTGAGCGCGGTGAGCTGGGGGAGGAGCCGGTCGCGCAGGTCCTGCTGCGCGAGCGTGTACGCCTGCTCGCGGTGGCCGCTGTCGTAGAGCACGAACACCCGTCGCGACACGCTGTCGATCTGCCGCTGCAGCGCGTCCACCTGACCGGCGAGCGCCGTCTCGTCAGGATGCAGCTCGCCGCGCCATCGCCGCTGCCAGTACGCGATGACCTGCCCCGTGAGGTCGAACTCGCGTCGCGCGGTGCTGTCCATGCCGCTCAGGTAGCGCCAGACGATCTCGCTCTGGTTGAACATCGCCGTCTCCAGCTCGGCGTACGTTCTGGTGCGCGACAGGCTCGCGCCGAGCGCGTTGAGCGCGCGCCGCTGGAGAATGTTGCTCCGGATCGCCTCGGCTCCGACGAGTAGCGCCGGGAGCACCATGAGCGAGAAGCCGAGGCGGAGCTTGCGCTGGAAGGTCATGAGGAGGACGCCGGGCGTCGCGCAGGGGGATTGCGAGGACGGGGCCCTGTGCTCAGCATATCCGGCGGCTCGGAGCGCAGCAAGCCCGGCCGGGGGCCTCTCCGCGGCGGTGGGAGCGCTCCAGGAACTCTCCGGGCGGTCGCCGGCTTCGTAGGGTCCATGTCAATGGCCGAAGAGCGCAGGCGAGAGGAGGACCTCCGCTTCGAGCGGGAGGCGCTTCCGTGGCTGGACGACGTCTACCGGTTCGCGCTGTCGATGTCGCGCAACGAGCCGGATGCCGACGACATCGTCCAGGAGACATTCCTGCGCGCCTACCGCTCCTGGCACACGTTCGAGGCGGGGAGCGACTGCCGGAAGTGGCTGTTCACCATCTGTCGCAACGTCTTCCTGCGCTCCCGCGAGCGGGAGCGACGCCGTGTGGACCACGGTGGGGATGACGCGCAGCTCGAGACGCTGGCGGCGGTGCGGCTGACGTCGACGCTGCGCGAGGGCGGGTACGACGATCTGTTCGCGCAGCTCGACCTCGCCCCGGCGCTGGACCGCGCGATCGGGGAGCTCCCCGAGGTGTTCCGGTCGGCGGTGGTGCTGGTGGATGTGGAGGGGTTGTCGTACGAGGCGGCGGCATCGATTCTTTCGGTGCCGATCGGGACGGTGCGATCGCGCCTGTTCCGGGGACGCCGCCTCCTGCAGGAGGCACTGATGCTTCACGCACGCGATGCCGGGCTGCTCCGGCGCGCGGACGAATCCCGAAAGGCCTGGCCTAGGACGGCATGACCATGGATTGCCTGGACGTCGTGCGGCAGCTCTGGGATTATCTCGACGGCGAGCTCACGGACGAGAGCATGGCCGAGATCCGTGCGCACCTCGCCGAGTGCCGGGACTGCCACCCGCACTACGATTTCGAGCGCGCGTTCCTCGACGCGATCGCCGCGACGCGCGGCGAGCATCCGGCGCCGAGCCAGGTGCGGAGGAAGGTGTTGGCGAAGCTCAGAAAGTCGGGGTTCGGGTGAGGGCGGGGCGCGGGGCGCGGGGCGCGGGTATCATGGAACGCGACGAGGGGCCGGCGGATGCCGGCCCCTCGTCGCAAATCATT
>CAMLEQ010000118.1 GCA_946479015.1 uncultured Gemmatimonadota bacterium
GGGGGGGGGGGGGCCCCCCGCGGGGGGGGGGGGGGGGGGGGGTGGGGGGGGGGGGGGGCGGCCGGCGCCCCGGGGGCGGGCGCCCCCCCCCCCCCCCCCCCCCGCGGGGGCGGGGCGGGGCCCGCCCCCCCCCCCCCCCCCCCCCCCCCCTCTTTGGTGATGGAGCGGGTCGCCCGAGTCAGGCGAGGTCGAAGCGATCCAGGTTCATGACCTTCGTCCACGCCGCCACGAACGCCCGCACGAACATCTCCCGCGCGTCGGCGGACGCGTACACCTCCGCGAGCGCCCGGAGCTGGGAGTTGGCCCCGAAGATCAGGTCCACGCGCGTGGCGGTCCACTTCACGTCCCCCGTCACGCGATCACGCCCCTCGAACACGTCGCCGGCATCCGAGATCGGTTTCCACACCGTGCCCATGTCGAGCAGGTTGACGAAGAAGTCGTTGGTGAGCGTCTCGGGGCGGTCGGTGAAGACGCCGTGGCGCGAGCGGCCGTGGTTCGCGCCGAGCACGCGCAGGCCGCCGACGAGCGCGGTCATCTCGGGAGCGGTCAGCGTCAGGAACTGCGCCCTGTCCACGAGCAGCGCCTCGGGCGTCACGGTGGAGGGGGCCTTCTGGTAGTTGCGGAACCCGTCGGCCAGCGGCTCGAGCACGGCGAAGGAGTCGGCGTCCGTCTGCTCCGCCGATGCGTCCATGCGGCCGGGGGTGAACGGCACCTCCACGCTCACGCCGGCGTTCAGCGCCGCCTGCTTCACGGCCGCGCACCCGCCGAGCACGATCAGGTCAGCGAGCGACACGCGCTTGCCGCCGGTCTGCGCGTCGTGGAACTGCTTCTGGATCGTCTCGTACACCTCGAGCACCCGCGCCAGCTTCGCCGGCTGGTTCACCTCCCAGTCCTTCTGCGGCGCGAGTCGGATGCGCGCGCCGTTCACCCCGCCGCGCTTGTCGGAGCCGCGGAAGGTGGCGGCCGACGCCCACGCGGTCGCGACCAGCTCGGAGATGGTGAGCCCGGAGGCGAGGATCGTCCGCTCGAGCGCGGCGATGTCCCGCGCGTCGATGAGTGGATGATCGACCGCGGGGATGGGATCCTGCCAGATCAGCTCCTCCCGCGGGACGAGCGGGCCGAGGTAGCGGGCGCGCGGGCCCATGTCGCGGTGCGTGAGCTTGAACCACGCGCGCGCGAAAGCGTCGGCGAACTCGTCGGGGTGCTCGTGGAAGCGCTTCGCGATCTTCGCGTATGCCGGGTCCACCCGCAGCGCCATGTCGGCGGTGGACATCATCGGCTTGACGCGCTTCGTCCGGTCGTGCGCATCGGGCACCGTGGCCGCGGCGGGATCGGCCGGCGTCCACTGCCACGCGCCGGCGGGGCTCTTCGTGAGCTCCCACTCCCAGCCGAACAGCGTGTCGAAGTAGCTGTTGTCCCACGTCGTCGGCGTGGGCGTCCAGGCACCCTCGAGGCCGCTGGTGGTGGCGTGCGCGCCGCGCCCAGTCTCGAAGCGGTTGCTCCAGCCGAGCCCCTGCTCCGTGATGTCGGCGCCCTCGGGCTCCGGGCCCACGAGCGCCGGGTCTCCCGCGCCGTGCGCCTTGCCGAAGGTGTGCCCGCCGGCGATGAGCGCGACGGTCTCGTAGTCGTTCATCGCCATGCGCGCGAAGGTCTCGCGGATGTCGCGGGCGGAGGCGAGCGGATCCGGCTTGCCGTTCGGTCCCTCGGGGTTCACGTAGATGAGCCCCATCTGCACCGCCGCGAGAGGCGTCGCGAGCTCACGGTCTCCCGAGTAGCGCTTGTCGCCGAGCCACTCCGCCTCGGGTCCCCAGTAGATGTCCAGCTCTGGCTCGTAGACGTCCTCGCGGCCGCCGCCGAAGCCGAACGTCCTGAAGCCCATCGACTCGAGCGCGCAGTTGCCGGCGAGGATCATGAGATCCGCCCACGAGATCGCCCGACCATACTTCTGCTTGATCGGCCAGAGGAGCCGGCGGGCCTTGTCGAGGTTGCCGTTGTCCGGCCAGCTGTTGAGCGGCGCGAAGCGCTGCGTCCCGGAGGAGGCGCCGCCACGGCCGTCGGCCGTGCGGTACGTGCCGGCGCTGTGCCACGCCATGCGGATGAACAACGGCCCGTAGTGCCCCCAGTCGGCGGGCCACCAGTCCTGCGAGTCGGTCATCAGCGCGTACAGGTCCTTCCGCACCGCCTCGATGTCCAGCGTGCCGAACTCCGCCGCGTAGTCGAACGCCGGACCCATGGGGTTGGCCAGCGGCGAGTTCTGGTGGAGCATCGCGAGGTCGAGCTGCTTCGGCCACCAGTCGCGGTTCGTCCGGCCGCCGGCCGTCGTGGCCGTGCGGGCTCCGTGCATCACGGGGCACTTCTCCCCGCTCTGAACTGCACTTCCGTCCATCATCCTCTCCCGTCGTGAAATCGGTAGGGGTGTTCGGGGTGTGTGCAGGTCAAAGTAATCGCTGCGGCCAGTCTGGTTCAGTCCGCGGCCGCTGCCGCCGACTCCGTCTCCGCCAAAAGCTCCCGCACCCGAGGGATGACCTCCCGGCCGTACAGCTCGATGCTTCGCATCATGAGGCCGTGCGCCAGCGGGCCGGAGCTGTACTTGAGATCGAAGCGCGCCAGCCCGAGGGCGCGCGCTGTCGCGGCGATCTTCCGCGCCACCGTCTCCGGCGCCCCCACGTACAGCGATCCGGACGAGACCTCGCGCGCGAACTCGCCCTCGCTCGTCGGCCCCCACCCGCGCTCTGCGCCGATGCGGTCGCGCATCTCGCGCCACGCGGGCCACAGCTCCTCGCGCGCCTGCGCATCGGTGGGCGCGATGTGTCCGGGCGAGTGCACCCCCACCGGCAGCGGCGGGCGCGCGAGCTTCTGCAGCGCCTCGTGGTACAGCGCGACGTACGGCGCGAACCGGCGCGGGTCGCCGCCGATGATGGCGAGCATGAGCGGCAGCCCGTAGCGCGCGGCGCGCACGACCGACTGCGGGCTCCCGCCCACGCCGACCCAGGCGCGGAGCGTGCCACGCTCGGTGCGCGGGTACACGCGCAGCGTCTCCAGCGGCGCCCGCGTCGTGCCGCGCCACGTCACCGGTTCCCCGGTGCGGTCGGCCTCGAGCAGCGCCGCGAACAGCTCGATCTTCTCCTCGAACAACACCTCGTACTGCTCGAGCGCGTAGCCGAACAGGGGGAACGACTCGGTGAACGAGCCGCGCCCGAGAATCACCTCGGCGCGCCCCCCGGAGATCGCATCGAGCGTCGAGAACCGCTCGAAGACGCGCACCGGGTCGTCGGTGCTGAGCACCGTGACCGAGGAGCCGAGCCGGATGCGGCGCGTGCGCCCGGCGATCGCGGCGAGCACCACCTCGGGGGCGGAGATCGCGATGTCCGGCCGGTGATGCTCGCCGACGCCGATGAAGTCGACGCCCAGCTCGTCCGCGAGCACCGCCTCCTCCACGACGTCGCGGATGACCCGCGCCTGGGCGAGTGGGCGGCCGTGCTCGTCGCGGGTGACGTCGCCGAAGGTATCGAGGCCGAGCTCGAGCTGTCGTGTCATGTGCGGGGCACTCCCGGTTGTGGTCGTCGCTCGATCAACGCACTGCCATCTCCTCGCGATCCCTCACGATGCGAGCCACCGCCCCGGCAGGAGCGGACCGCTACGCATCGGTCGCGCGCGTCACCGCGAACCCGCGCCCCGCCGCCCACGCCGCGACGTCCGTGCGCTGGATCGCCGCCGCCATCAGCTCGGGGAAGGCGTCCGGCGTGCACGCGAAGCACGGCACGCCGAGGGCGGCGAGCGCGCCCGCCATCCGCGCGTCGTACGAGGGCGCGCCGGCGTCGCTGAGCGCGAGCAGCGCGACCACCTGCACCCCGGCACCGACGAGCGCCGCGGCACGGTCGAGCATCCCGTCGCGGTCGCCGCCCTCGTAGAGGTCGGAGATGAGCACGAGGATCGTCTCGTGCGGCGCCCGCACGAGCGACTGCGCGTAGCCGAGCGCGCGGTGGATGTCCGTGCCGCCGCCGAGCTGCACCCCGAACAGCAGCTCGACGGGGTCGGTGAGCTCGGCGGTGAGGTCCACCACGGCGGTGTCGAAGACCACCATGTGCGTGCGCACCGCGCGGACCGACGCGAGCGACGCGCCGAGGACGCCGGAGTAGACCATGGACGTGGCCATCGACCCGCTCTGGTCCACGAGCAGGATCACGTCGCGCAGGCTGCTCCGCCGTCGGGCGTGGCCGACGAGCGTGTCGGGAACGATCGTCCCGCGCTCCGGCTGGTAGTGCTTGAGGTTCGCGCGGATGGTGCGGTGCCAGTCGATCTCCGCGGGGCGGGGGCGCCGCGTGCGCGCGGCGCGGTTCAGCGCGCCCGTCACCGCTTGGCGGAGCGGGCTCGCGAGCCGGCGCTCGAGCTCGTCGACCACGCGACGCACGACGACGCGCGCCGTCTCCCTCGTGCGGGCCGGCAGCACGGCGCCCAGCGAGAGCAGCGTCGCCACGAGGTGCACGTCCGGCTCGACCGCCGCGAGCAGCTCGGGCTCGAGCAGCATGCGCCGCAGCCCGAGTCGCTCCATGGCATCCTGCTGCATCACGCGCACGACGGACGAGGGAAAGTAGCTTCGGATGTCGCCGAGCCAGCGCGCGACGTTCGGCGACGAAGCGCCGAGCCCGGCGCGGCGCTCGCCCGCGTCGGGCTCGTACAGCGCCGCGAGCGCGCGGTCCACCGCGAGCTCCGTCTCGGAGAGGTGCGCGCCGGTCGGCCCCGCCGCCTCCGCGCCGAGGACCAGCCGCCAGCGGCGGAGCCGCTCGGCGTCGTGCGTCGCCGCTCCTGGCGAGCTGTCAGTCATGTGCGGTCTCCGTCGCGGGTGAGGCATCGAGTCCGAGCGCGGCCGCCACCACCGCCAGGGCGGCCGCCGCGCGGGTCTCGTCGAAGGGCACGCCGGCGGCGTCCACGGCGCCGCGGCCGCGCTCGACGCCGTGCGCCGCGCGCTCGGCGAGGCGGCGGCGCTCCGGCGCTTCGAACGTCGCCGCGGTGCGGCGCAGGAGCGGCAGCGCCGTCACGAACGCATCGCCGTGGAGCCCCGTCAGCCAGCGGTCGAGCAACGGGAAGAGCACGGGGTCGTGGAGGAGCAGCGTGCCGCCGCCGCGCAGGACGCCATCCACCCACGCGGCAGCGGCAGCGGGCTCGGCGCCCGGCGAGAGGGCCGCCGCCCACCGGCGCGCCATCGCATCCGCCGAGAGCGCACCCGCGTCGAGCAGGAGCCGCGCGCAGCGGCCAGCCACCAGGCCGTGCACGCCGGGCAGGTCGAGCACGCGCCCGAGCGCCTCGTGCCAGAGCCCGCGCAGCGCAGTGTCGTCGAGCGTCGTCACCGCCTGGTCGGCCGCGGTAATGCGAGCGAACATCGTTTCCGCGGCATCATCGGCCAGCGCGCCGCACGCGGCAGGGAGCCCGGCCGTGGTGCGAGCGACGATGCCGGCGACGACGTGGCCGACGAGCGCGCGGTCGGTGCCGCGCACGTCGCCGTAGCGCAGCGTGCGCGCCAGCGGCGGGAGCGCGTCGCAGAGCTGCACCACGTCGGCGGCGACGGCGGCGAGCGCGTCGAGCCGCTCGACGGCGGCGGCCGTGGCCGCGGGCAGATCGGCGAGGAGCAGCGAGGCGAGCAGCGTCGCCAGCGCGGGGAGATCGTCGGCGCCGCTCGCGAGGTGGATGGCGCGCGCGGCGGCGGCGTCGGCCACGGTGTTCCCCCACGGCGCCGCCTCGATCACGGCGAGCGCGAGCTCCGGACGCCACTGCAGCCGCCACAGCTCCTTGAACGTCCCCTTCCCGCTCGCGGCCCGCGGCTCGCCCCACGCGATGCCGAGCAGCCGCAGGCGATGCAGGAGGAGACTGCGCTCCCGGTCGAGCGGCGCGCGCAGGTCGAGCTCGAGCTGACGGTCCGCCGCGGCGGGCGCGAGCCGGAGCCGCCTCTGCTCGCGCGCCAGATCGCGCTGCAACGGCATCACCGGCGCGTCCTCGGGCACCGCGCCGAGATCGTCGCCGACGACGAGCCGGTCGCGGACGAGCGCGAGCGGCGTCGCGTCGCCGCCAAGGAAGGCGGCAACTACCGCGTCGGTCACCTCGCCGAGCCCCGCCACCGGGCGGCCGCGCAGCGCGGCGAGCGTCTCGGCGAGGCGCACGGCGTCCACCACCTGCGCCGGCGAAGCATCGAGCCCCTCGTCGCGCAGCAGCCGCGCGACGCGCGCCACCCACCGGATGATGCCCGCCGAGCTCGCGCCGTGCTCCCACAGGTGCGCGTACCAGCCGGGCGATGCGACGCCGGCGCCGTAGCCGCTCGCCCGCGCGAGCCGCGCCGACGTCCACGGGATCCACGTCGCCTGCACCGCGAGCTTGGGCAGCCCCTTGAGCGCGGCAGCGTCGAGCTTCGCCGGCCCGCGCGCCGCAAGCGCCGGCGCGTGCCACGCGCCGCAGACGACCGCGATGCGGGCGAAGCCCTCCTTCTCCGCCCGCCGGATCGCCTGACGCATCCACGCCTCCCGGAGCAGGTCGTGACGCGCCGCCTCCGAGTCGTCGGCGTCGGGGTGCGCCTCGCGCGCCGCGGTCATCACCTCCAGCACCGCGTCGAACACGCCCGCGTGATCACGCCGCTCCTCGACGAGGTGCTCCCACCACCGCTCGCCATCGGCGTACCCGGCGGCCTCGGCGATCCGCTGGAGCGGGTCGCGACGGAGCGACGTGGTCGGCGCCGCCGCGCCTCCGTCGCCCGGCGCATCCGGCGGCGCGTCGTCCGAGCGCCCCGTCGCGTCATCCTCGCTCGCGTCGAGCGCGAGCTGGTGGGCCGCGGGGAGGTCCATGAATCGCACCGGCACGCCGCGCCCGAGTGCGTGGCGCACCGCGATCCACTCCGGCGAGAAGGCGGCGAACGGCCAGTACGCGGCGCGCCGCGGCTCATCGGGCGCGTACGCGAGCAGCGCGACCGGCGGCCGCATCTCGGCGTGCACGGCGAGGGGGAGCACGGCATCCGCGTCCGATGGCCCCTCGACGAGCACGATGTCCGGCAGGAGCGCGTCGAGCGCCGCGCGCAGGCTGCGCGCGGAGCCCGGCCCGTGATGCCTGACGCCGAAGAGATGAACGCTCACCAGCGTGCCACCGAGAGGAGGAGCGCCGCCACCCTGGCGATCACGCGAGCGCGCGGCAGGCGCGGTACAGGTCGCGCCAGCCGTCGCGCTCCTTCACGACCGTCTCGAGATACTCCCGCCAGACGACGTCGTCCTGCACGGGGTCCTTCACCACCGCGCCCACGAGCCCCGCCGCCAGGTCGTCGGCGCCGAGCCGGCCATCGCCGAAGTGCGCGGCGAGCGCGAGCCCGGAGCTCACCACCGAGATCGCCTCGGCAGTGCTCATGCTCCCCGTCGGCTGCTTGAGCTTCGCCTTGCCGTCCTCCGTCCTGCCGTCGCGCAGCTCGCGGAAGACGGTCACCACGCGCCGGATCTGCTCCAGCGCCGCCGGCTCGGCGGGGATCTCGAGCGCGCGGCCGAGCGCCTCCACTCGCTGCCGTACGATCTCGACCTCCTGCTCGGCGGTCGCGGGCGTCGGCAGGACCACCGTGTTGAAGCGCCGCTTGAGCGCGCTCGACAGCTCGTTGACGCCGCGGTCGCGGTTGTTCGCCGTGGCGACGACGTTGAAGCCGCGCCGCGCCTGCACCTCCGCGTTCAGCTCCGGGATCGGAAGCGTCTTCTCGGACAGCACGGTGATGAGCGTGTCCTGCACGTCCGACGGAATGCGCGTCAGCTCCTCGACGCGCGCCAGCGCCCCCCGCTCCATCGCGCGGGCGAGCGGGCTCGGAACGAGCGCCGCGCGCGACGGTCCCTCGGCGATGAGGCGCGCATAGTTCCACCCGTAGCGCAGCGCCTCCTCCGGCGTGCCCGCCGTGCCCTGCACGAGCAGCGTCGAGTCGCCGGAGATCGCCGCCGCGAGGTGCTCGGACACCCACGTCTTCGCCGTCCCCGGCACCCCGAGCAGGAGCAGCGCGCGGTCGGTGCACAGCGTCGCGACGGCGGTCTCGATCGCGCGCCGCTCGCCGATGTACTTGGCCGAGACGACGAAACCGTTCGGCAGCGTGCCGCCGAGCAGGTAGGTCGCCACCGCCTGCGGGGAGAGCTGCCAGCCGGGCGGGCGCGGCCGGTCGTCGGATGCCGCGAGCGCGGCGAGCTCCTCCGCGTACTGCTGCTCGGCGTGCTGGCGCAGCACGCCATTCTCGGTCGGGAGCGGTTGCGTCATCGGGCGAACTCCTCGGCGATCTCGTGACGGAAGGTGAGCAGGGAGAGAAAGTGCTCCACGGGACGCGCCCAGGCGCGCGCGTGCTCGTCGTCGGCCGGCCACCGCTCGGCGGCGGTGGCGGCGAGCGACGGTGGAACGAACAGCGCGAGCCGCGGCAGCGCCTCGCGTAGCTGCCAATCGCTCGCGTCGGGGCGGGCCGTGGCTGGACGACCGGCCCGTTGGCGCAGCCAGTCCAGCACCGCGCGCGCGAACGGCTCGCTCCACGGGTGAGTGCACGCGATGACGAGCTCCACGACGTCGGCGTCGAAGGCGCGATCGCGCAGGGCTGGCGCGACGATGGTCTCGCGACGCGCGGGAGGGATCACGTCGAGCAACGCGGCGCGCGATGGCGCGAGCCGGGATGCCTGGCGTCCGACCGGCGCGGCGGCGAGCAGCGCCTCCGCCCAGGGGGCGTCCCCGAATCGGACCGCCGCCGCGCCCCATCCATCGAGGAGGGGGCTCGCCCAGTCGGTGCCCGTCGCGACGCGAACGAGATTCGTCGGCTCGACGCCCCACTCCGTGGTCCACGACGCCGGCGGCACCGCGGCGAGGAGCTGCGCGAGCCACCATGCCCGCTCGCCCATGCCCGCGGGGGGCGCCTTCTCCACACCGTCGCGCGCCATCGAGGCATCACACGCGGCGGGCGGCTCCACGTGCAGGCGGTCGCGGCGCAGCACGCCGCCGCGCTCGTAGCGGAGCGCCGCGCGAGCACGCTGCGCCATGCGCCCGACCAGCGCGCTGCCGGGGAGCCCGGCCAGCAGCGCCGCGGCAGCGCGCCGGACCTCCTGGCGGCGGTCGTCGAGCGCGCGCTCGAGGAACGGCTCGTCGGCGAGCCCGAGCGCGATGGCGAGGTGTGGCAGGAGCGCCGCCCGCTGCGTCGGCGGCTCCTCGTCCCACGTCGACTCGAGCAGGGCGCGGCCGCGCGACGCGTCCACCCGGCGCACGCGCTCGAGCAGCGCCGCGCGCTCGGCCGGCGTGCCGGTCTGCCATGCCGTCGCCAGCGCGTCCCCCTCCGGCGGCGCCGTGTCGTGCGCGCCCCACCGCCACTCGTCGTGCTGCGCCGCGAGCCACTCGGGGAGCGCCTCCGCGTGTACGCCCGCGAGCATCGTCGCCAGCAGACGCGATGGGCCCGGCGCCGCGACCGGCGCGTCGCTCTCGTCAGGCAGCGCCGGAGCGGCGGGCGCACTCGTGGCGGCACAGGGCGATGGCAGCCGCCCCGCGGCGGCGTACGCGCCGAGGAGCGCCGCGGCGCTCAGCAACGCGCCCTCGGCATCGGCGACGTCGAGCCGCGCGAGGTACGGCGCGACGGCGGCTGGCGCGTCGGACGCCTGCCACGAGCATGCCGCGCCGCGCTCCGTTCCGAGCAGCGCCGCCCGCGCGATGACCTCCAGCCGCGCGTCAGTCGTCATGCGGCGCTCGGCGCGGCGAGCGTCGCCGGCGTCGTCGCGCCGTCCGCGGAGGCGGCGAGGGGGAGCAGCGACTCGCCGTCCCACTCGGCCGAGAGCCAGAGCGGGTGCC
>CAMLEQ010000119.1 GCA_946479015.1 uncultured Gemmatimonadota bacterium
TAGGTTCGTGTGTAGGTGGACTCTCTCTACAGCCGAGCCTACTCGCGCTCTACCTAGCTCCGCACCCCGTCAGTCCCCTACATGCGACACGCGTGGTTTGGTGGTCCAGCCACCAGGTCCTAGCCCCAATAGCCCGTTCGGCCTCGCCCCCTCATAATTATTGACTGGGCCATCACGTCTCTCACGGAGGACCGGGCCCGTGGAGCAGCTCACCACGATCGTCGCGCTCGTCGGCATCGTCATCGTCGTCACGTCGCTGATCTCGGGGGCGCTCGAGCGGAGCGGAGTGCCGTTCGTGGCGGTGTTCCTCGCGCTCGGGGCGCTGCTCGGGCCCTCGGGGCTCGGGCTCCTGGACGTCGGCTTCGACTCACCCGCGCTGCGCCCGCTGGCCACGCTCGCGCTGACGCTCGTCCTGTTCAGCGACGCGGTCACGATCGACCCGCGCATGGTCCGCGAACGGCGGCCGCTGCTCTGGCGGCTGCTCGGTCCGGGGACGCTCGTCCCCGCCGCGATCGTCGCGCTCGCGGCGTGGCTCCTGCTCGATGTGCCCGGGCCGGCGGCGGCGATTCTCGGCGCCGCGCTGGCATCCACGGATCCGGTGCTCCTGCGCAGCGCCCTCCGCTCCGACGCCGTGCCGACGACGGCGCGCATCGCGCTGCGCATGGAGACCGGGATGAACGATGTCATCCTGCTCCCCATCGTCGTGCTGGCCACGCTCGTGCTCTCCAGCGGGAGCGCGGGAGTGAGCGGACGCGAGCTCGGTCGCAGCCTGGTGGGACTCTTCCTGCTCGGGCCGGTGCTCGGCGTGCTCGTGGGGTGGCTCGGCATCACGGCGCTCGTGTTCGTGCGCGGCCGCATGGGGGTGCGGCGCGACTACGAGTCACTGTACGCTCTGGGACTCGCCTTCAGCGGCTACGCCGCGGCCGAGGGCGTCGGGGGGAGCGGATTCCTCGCGGCGTTCACGGCGGGGTTGCTGGTGAGTGCTCAGGACGTGGAGCTCTGCGACTGCTTCTTCGAGTACGGCGAGTCCACGGCGGAGATGTTCCTGCTGCTGACGTTCGTCGCGCTGGGGGCGTCGCTCATCTGGTCGGGGCTCAACGTGCTCGACGGGCGGACGCTCCTGTTCGCGCTCGTCGCGCTGGGGGCGCGGACGGTCGTGCTCTACCCGATTCTGTCGCGCGCCGGGGTGGCCGATCGCGACCGGCGGCTGATCGCGCTGTTCGGGCCGCGCGGTCTCAGCTCGCTCCTGCTCGTGCTGTTGCCGGTGTTCGCCGGCGTACCGGGCGCCCAGCGGCTCTTCCAGGTGGCGTGCCTGGTGGTGCTCCTCTCGATCGTCCTGCACGGCGGAGGGATCGCGCTCTACCTGCGTCGGCGCGCCGCGGCGCCAGTGGCGGCCGTGCCCGCAGGTGCTCGGGTCGCCGCCGGCGCCGGCGTGCCGCTGCCGGTAGTCCTCGCCGACGGGGCGGCTGCACCAGTGGCGGCATCGGCGGAAGACGTCGCCTCGCCGCCCGAGCGCATCACCGTGGAGGAGCTTCGCGCGCTGCGGGCGCGCGGCGAACCGGTGGTCATCGTGGATGCCAGAGCGGAGCGCGACTACACGGCCGATACCATGCAGGCCGAGGGCGCGGTGCGGGTGTCGCCGCGCGAGCCGGTGCGCGACGCGACTGCGCTCAGGCTCTCGCGCCACGCGACGCTGGTGGTGTACTGCGCCTGACCCGACGAAGCCACGAGCGCCCGGGTGGCGCGCGAGCTTCGACGTGCGGGATGGCCGCGGGCGCGCGCGCTCGTGGGCGGGTGGAAAGCGTGGAAGGCAGCGGGGCTGCCGGTGGTCCCGAAGGCGAGTCAGGCAGCGGGGTAGCCGCTCCGTCCGGGGCGGTCCGTCACTGTGCCGCCGCCTCCGCGGCGGCGGTTTGCCCTGCGCTGCCGTGGCCGGGGCGGATCACGTGGAAGTCCGGCGCCACCTCGGTGAGCCTGTATGGGTAGTGCCAGTGCGAGTAGTACATCGTGTTCGGCAGTGGCGGGAGGTCGGCGCCGAAGTAGTAGCCGAACACGTAGCGCAGCACGTTGACCAGGCTGAGCGAATCGGGGATCACCGCCGCGCCGCCGTCGGGGAGGTAGTACGCGCCGAACGGACGGAACCGCTCGCGCGCCTGCGCCAGGGTGGGGAGCGTGTGGGAGCTCACGAAGATCCCGAGCGCCTGCGTGCCGTGGTCCCCCTGCAAGATGATGATCGGCTTCGGGTTCGACCGCGCGATGAGCGTGTGGACGGTGGCGAGGATCTGACCGTTCAGGCACGCCATCTCCGCCGCGAGCGCTGCGCGTCCCGCGGCGTCGTCGTGACGCGGCAGGGGGGCGCCGCGCGGCAGCGGCTGGCACCGGGCGTCCTCGATGTACGGGACGTGCGGCATGAGGATGTGCGCCAGGGTGAACGTCGGCTGCGGCTCGCGCGGTACCCGGGCGATCCCGGCGAACGCGCTCGCGGCATCCCGCGCGTGCACCTCCTGCGCCGTGGCGAGGTGCGGGAGCAGCGCGCGCACGGGCGTCACCGCCGCGAAGTAGCTGGCGAGCTCCGAGCGCTGCAGTGCCCGTCCCACGTCCACGTCGGAATCTGGATCGAACTGCTCGTCCGCGTCGCCGTTGGATTGCGTGGGGCCGTACCAGCTCGACGGGAAGTACACGAACCGATAGCCCTGGTGCTTCAGGAAGCGCTCGGCCCGGTTGTGCTCCAGCAGGTAGGCCGCCGGCCTGAAGTCGCTCGAGCGCGGGCTCATCACGTCTGCCAGCGGCTGCGTGTGCGCGAAGTTGAGGAACGACGACACGGACATCAGCGTGTTCGCGTAGTTGCTGCGCAGCTCCCGCGGGAGACGAAAGCCCAGGGCGCGCAGGCTGTCCTCGAACGGCCGGTTGTCGAATCCGAACCGCTCGCGCAGCACGTCCGACGCCGGGTACTCGTCGAGGACGAGGATGTAGATGTCGCGCTTGGGCTGCCCGACCGCTCCCGTCGCGCCGGCGCCGTGGAGCGATGCCACGCGTCGCAGCGGCACCGGCCGCGCCAGCTCGCGAACGAGCGCGCTGCGCCGGATGGCGAGCGCCCCGGTGATGCGGTAGTACACGATCTGCCCGATGCTCCCGACCACCAGCAGCGTGGCCACGAGGCTCAGGAACCTTCCCACCTCGGGCAGCGGCGCGCGCCGGAGCAGGCCGAGCCGGTGAGCGGCGAGCAGCGCGCCCGCCAGCGCCACGACGACCGCGATCACGATCGCCGGTCCCATGCGCGGGTTCCGCGCCACGTAGTCCCGCGCCCGGAGCAGGGGCGGGTACGCGTAGAACAGCGCCACGGCGAGCGCTGTAGCGAGCGCGGCCCCATCGGCGGCGGAATCGTGCCGGAGACGCAGGCGCAGGACCCCGTACACGATGGCCCACACGACCACGACACCGGCGATCGCGATCAGCGACAGCACGGTCGCGTCGGCCACGCGGTAGTAGCCGGGATTGCGTGCCGCGACGCCGAGCACGGGGAAGATGGCGAACAGCGCCGGGTAGAGGCGGCGCGCCCACGTCATGGGGAGCGCCCCGGGCTCGCGGTCATCAGGTACAGCCACCGGTCGGCATCATCCACGCGCTGGCGGTCATCGAGCTGGAAGTACCGACCGAACGCGCGCTCGAAGCCTTCCGGGGTGTAGTCCGGGAAGATGTCCGGCCGGTTGCGGAGCAGGCGCTGCACCTGCGAGTCGCTCTTGGCCACGAACTCGATCACGAGCGTCCTGCCGAGGCGGGCGAGGAACTCCGCGACGTGGTCGAGGGGGACGTTGCCGGCGATCGCGAGGTGGTGGACCAGCGCCAGCGCCATCACCGCGTCCGCCGGGCCGCGCTCGGCGAGCGACATGCGCTCGCGATGCGCCCAGCCGAGGGCGGGCGATGGATTGGTGAAGTCGAGCACGAGCGGAAGGATCCCCGTCTCCTCGCGCGCGCGCACGGTGCGGTAGTTGCGCTCCACCGCGGCCGGGTCGATGTCGAAGGCGACGACGAACGGGGCGACCTCGCGCGCCACGCGGCTGTACACGCCGGTGTTGGCGCCCACGTCCCACACCGTGGCGGGTGCGGCGCGGCAGAGGAACTGCCTGACGAGCTGCTGCTTGCTCGACGCCGCCGCCTCGCTGTAGTTGGTGGCATCCACGTAGTCGGCCCACTGCGTGCCCGCCGGGCGCCACTCGAGGCGCGCCACGGCGCCGCGCAGATTGCCGATGAGCGCGACGAGCGCCGCCTTGGACATCTTGCGCGTGCCGACCACCGAGGAGACGCTCGTCTCGGAGTACTTCCGCTGGGCGCGCGCGTGCAGGTGGATGTGCCACAGCGTGCGCGGATCGGCCCACGTGCGCCGCGGGAGCAGCGCGCTCCCCAGCTCCAGCGGGATGCCGTCCAGGCAGTCCCGCAGCAGCAGCCCGCAGCGGACATCGCGCGTGGCCATGAGGGTGAGCGGCACCAGGAAGTGCTCGCAGAACTGCTTGTAGGCCGCCCACGGCTCTCCCTCGCGGTACCGCTCGAACGACAACGTGTCGATGAACACCGGGCGGCCGTCGACGAACTGCACGTTGTACGCGCTGGCGTCGCGCAGCACGAATCCCTGCTCGAGCGCGCGGAGCTGCACGTCGAGCGTGAGGAGCGCCGCGTCGCGCAGCTCGCCGAAGCACCACTCGTAGGGGTACGAGATGAACGGCAGCCGCTCCGGCTCGATCACCGCGTACGCTCCGGGCGTGGCCGCGAGCGCGGGATCGGCGAGGCGGTGTGGCACGAGCAGCCGGTCGCGAATCAGGGCATCGTAGAGCCCCGAGGAGGTGCAGGCCTCGAACTCCTCGGCGAACACCTCGTTCACCTGGCGGTAGAGCCTGCCCTCCCTGCTGTAGACGAAGCCGCTCGGGTCGCGGAATGAGGCGCCGAGTCGCGACAAGCTAGCGCTGGCGGCGGTTGAAGATCGACGAGAAGAACGCGCGCGTGCGTTGCCGGGCGCGCCCCACGAACGCGAACACGGACAGGGCGACGGCGCCGATGACCTGAAGGATGAGACTGCCGGCGGCGGGATCGATGTACATACCAACCTCACAGGATGCAGCGTTTGCAGCGGCGGGGCGCATGCGGCACACACCGCGCCCCGTCGATCGACTTGGGGGTCCGGCGCAGCAAGGAGCAGGCCCGCCCGTTACGACCCCGTGACCGATCCGGTACCGCCGCCGCCGCCGCGGCGCGCGGCGTGCGGCGTGGCGCCTTTCCGGGAATCACCCCGCGACCTTCGGAGGCCTGCTCGTGAGCGATTCCGTGTTCGCGTTCGATCCCACGATTTCGAGCGCCGTGCCGACATCCGTTCGTGAGCGCGCCGTGGCGCGCGAGGAGCCCTCCGCCGCGCCCCGCCCCGCCGGTCCGCTCTCCCCGGAGCTGCTCGAGCGGATGCACCGCTACTGGCAGGCGGCCAACTACCTCACCGTGGGGCAGATCTTCCTCCGCGACAATCCGCTGCTGCGCGAGCCGCTGCTCCCCGAGCACATCAAGCCGCGCCTCCTCGGCCACTGGGGCACATCGCCGGGGCTGAGCCTCGTCTACGTGCACCTCAACCGGCTCATCACCGAGCACGGGGCGCGCGTGATCTATCTGGCCGGCCCTGGCCACGGCGGCCCGGCGGTGGTGGCGAACGTGTACCTCGAGGGGACGTACAGCGAGGTGTATCCGCAGGTGAGCCGCGACGAGGCGGGACTCCTGCGGCTGTTCCGCCAGTTCTCCACGCCGGGCGGCATCCCGAGCCACGTGAGCGTCACCACGCCGGGATCGATCCACGAAGGGGGCGAGCTGGGCTACGTGCTCGCGCACGCCTTCGGCGCGGCGTTCGATGCGCCCGAGCTGATCGTCGTCGCCGTGGTGGGCGATGGCGAGGCGGAAACCGGCCCGCTCGCCGGCTCGTGGAAGGGCACCAGCTTCCTCAATCCCGCGCGCGACGGCGCGGTGCTGCCCGTCCTGCACCTGAACGGCTACAAGATCAGCGGTCCGGCGGTGCTGGCGCGCCTCCCCGGCGACGAGGCTGCGGGCGCGCTGTCCGCGTTCGGTTGGGACGTGCACGTGGTGGCCGGCGACGACCCGCT
This sequence comes from uncultured Gemmatimonadota bacterium, assembly GCA_946479015.1. The sequence goes on from CAMLEQ010000119.1 coordinate 6,129, forward strand.
CGCGGTGCACCAGCGACTCGCGGCGACGCTCGACGAGTGCTACGCGTGCATCCGGCGGATCCAGGCGGAGGGGCGCGCCAGGGGCGCCGATCGCATCGTCGAGGCGCCGCGATGGCCGGCGATCGTGCTGCGTACCCCGAAGGGGTGGACCGGCCCGGCGGTGGTGGACGGACTCCCGGTGGAGGGAACGTTCCGCGCGCACCAGGTGCCGCTCCCGAACGCGCGCACCGACCCCGACCAGCTTCACATGCTCGAGCGCTGGCTGATCGGCTACGCCCCGGAGTCGCTGTTCGACGAACGCGGCGCGCTCCGGCCGGAGCTGGCCGCGCTCGCGCCGACGGGCGAGCTGCGAATGGGCGCCAACCCGCGCGCGAACGGGGGACGCCTGCTCACCGAGCTCCCGCTGCCGGACTACCGCGCGTACGCCGTGGAGGTGCCGCGTCCGGCCATGGTGCGCCACGAGTCCACGCGCCAGCTCGGGATGATGCTGCGCGACCTCTACGCGCGCGATGCCGAGCGCGCCACCTTCCGGCTCTTCTGCCCGGACGAGACCAACTCCAACCGGCTCTCGAGCGTGTTCGAGGTCGAGAACCGGTGCCTCGTCGCGCGCCGCCTGGCCATCGACGATCACGTGACGAGCGATGGCCGCGTGATGGAGGTGCTGAGCGAGCACCTGTGCGAGGGGTGGCTCGAGGGGTATCTCCTCACCGGCCGGCACGGGCTGTACGTCACCTACGAGGCGTTCGCGATGATCTCCGCGTCGATGACGGTGCAGCACACGAAGTGGCTCGAGGAGGCGCTCTCGCTGCCGTGGCGCGCGCCGGTGGCCTCGCTCAACATCCTGCTCACCTCCACCTGCTGGCGGCAGGACCACAACGGCTTCAGCCACCAGGGGCCGGGGCTCATCGACGTGATGCTCTCCAAGCGCGGCACCGTCGCGCGCATCTACCTGCCGCCCGACGCGAACTCGCTGCTCTCGATCGCCGACCACTGCCTGCGGTCGCGGAGCCACGTGAACCTCATCGTCATCGACAAGCAGCCGGAGCTGCAGTGGCTGACGATGGACGAGGCCATGGAGCACGCGGCACGCGGCGCGTCGGTGTGGACGTGGGCGGGGAACGGAGACGGAGAGCCGGACGTCGTGCTCGCGTGCGCGGGGGACACGCCCACGCTCGAGACGGTGGCCGCGGCCTGGTGGCTGCGTCGCCTCGCCCCCGAGCTGCGCGTGCGCGTGGTGAACGTGATCGATCTCATGACGCTCTTCCCGCAGGACGCGCACCCGCACGGGATGACCGACGCGCGCTTCGCCGAGCTGTTCACCACCGAGCGCCCCGTGATCTTCGCCTTCCACGGCTACCAGAACGCGGTGCACCAGATCGTGCACGGTCGCCCGGACCCGGCGCGCTTCCACGTGCGCGGCTTTCGCGAGCAGGGGACCACGACCACGCCGTTCGACATGGTGGTGCTGAACGGGATGAGCCGCTTCCACCTCGCGGCGCTCGCGCTGCGGCATTCCGCGCTCCCCGCCGCGCGCGTGGCCGCGCTCACGGCGGAGCTGGACGAGCGCACCCGCGCGGCGGTGCGCTACGGGCGGGAGCACTTCGAGGACCCGCCGGAGATCAGGGACTGGACGTGGGACGCCGAGTGAGCGGCGCCGCGCGATGCCCGCCGCTCACACCGGCAGGTTCTCGCCGCGCCGCAGGCGCACGAGCTCGATCTCCAGCTCCGCTTCCAGCCGGCTCGCGATCTCGTCGCTGATGGTGCCATCGGCGCGCAGGCGGAGCACGACGTCCAGCTCCGTGGCGATGAGCGCGCTCCGTGCCTCGCCGAGCACGCCATCCGCCTCCGCGAAGCTGCGGTCGAGGCGCGCGGCGCCCTCGAACCACTGGCGCAGTGCGAGGCGCTGCGCCGGGGCGAGCGCGCCGCTCGCCAGATACGCCGAGAGCGTCGCTTCCGCGGCGCGCGCCGCGGCCGTTCGCGCACGCTCCTCGTCGCGCTCCGCCGCCCGCGGATCGGCCACTTTCGTCGCCCGCACCACGCGGCCGAGCGAGAGCCCCTGCAGCACGAGCGTGGCCAGGATCACCATGTAGGTGAGCAGGATCACCTCGCCGCGATGCGGAAAGGGCGCGCCTCCCCTCACGCGGAGCGGGAGCGCGAGCGCGAGCGCGAGCGACACCACCCCGCGCATCCCCGCCCACCCGAGCACCGTCAGCTCGCGCGCGTTCGTGGGGTGTCCACCCCCCGCGCGTGTCGCGCGCCGCAGCCGGCTCACCGCGCGGCGCACGGCGCCGGCGCCGTACATCCATCCCATCCGGATGGCGATGGCGCCGAGGCTCACGACGGCGCCGGTCACGAACAGGCGCCCCGGCACGCCGGCCGGGATCGCCTGGCCGAGCTGCACGCCGATCAGCACGAACACCGCGCCCTGCATCAGGAAGTCGATCGTGTTCCACATGGTGCGCGCCGTGAGCCGCGTGGATGCGCTGGCGATCTCCGTCACGCGTCCTCCGAGATAGAATCCCAGCGTGACGACCGCGAGCACGCCGGACGCGTGCGCGCGATCGGCGGCGGCGTACGCGACGTACGGGGCCACGAGCGTGATGGCCGTCTCGAGCGGCGCATCGTCCACGCGCCGCTGGATCGCGGCGGTGATCCACCCCACCACCAGCCCCACGGCGATTCCCACCACGGTGGACATCGCGAACTCGGCCGCCGCCACGCCCCAGGAGAAGCGCCCGGTGGCCGCGGCTTCGACGGCGAGACGGTACGCGACGATGGCCGTCGCGTCGTTCACCAGTCCCTCCCCCTCGAGGATCCCCACGAGCTGGTTGCGGATGCCCATGCGCTGCACCACGGCGGAGGCGGCCACGGGATCGGGAGGGGCGACGATGGCGCCGAGCACGAACGCGCTGGCGAGCGGCAGGTCCGGTGCCGACCAGTGCGCCAGGCCAGCCACGCCCGCCGTCGTCGCCAGCACCAGCCCCACCGCGAGCAGCGCGATCGCGCGGAAGTTCGCGCGAAAGACACCGAACGGGAGCCCGAACGCCGCGGTGAAGAGGAGTGGGGGGAGAAAGACGTAGAGCGCGATGCTCGGCGGGAGCTCGATCGCGGGGGCGCCCGGGATGAGCCGGGAGACGACGCCGATCGCCAGGCCGCCGACGGCGAGGAAGACGGGGCGCGGCACATCCACGTGGCGCGACACGAGCGCCACCGCGATCACGGCGACGGCGATCGCGATGACGAGCTCGAAGGTCGGGACGATCGCGGACGGCTGCATCGAGGGCGGGCGGCGTGTCGACTGCAGGGATTCAAGGTCGGTGCCGCGCGACCGGGCGGGGCAGGGCTCCGTGGCCTGGCGAGGCGCGCGGCTGGTGGGACGCGGGCCGTGGCGGGGCTCCGTGGACTGGCGTGACGCGCGGGCCGTGGTGGGCTCCTGGGACTGGCGTGACGCGCGGGCCGTGGTGGGCTCCCGGGACTGGCACCGGCCGTGGTGGGCTCCGTGGATGGGCGTGACGCGGGGGTGTGGCTCTGGCGGCGTCGCGCTTACACGCTGCGAGC
>CAMLEQ010000120.1 GCA_946479015.1 uncultured Gemmatimonadota bacterium
GCGCGTACGCCGCCGAAGCGAATGGCCCCCGGCGCCACGGCCGAGGAGCCCGAGCAGAGCTCAGCCAGAGCACTCGAGCGCCGCCAAGGCCGAGGAGCCCAAGCGGAACTCGCCCCGGCCAAGGAGGCCGGCCGAGGAGGCCGGCCGAGGAGCCCGAGCGGTGCCCGACACGCCACGGGCGTTGAATGGCGGTCGGGCGACCGGGGACTACTTCTTCATCGCGTAGCTCGGCGTGCTCGCCGTCGCCGAGACCACGAACTTGATGAACATCCCGCTCGGCGCGTGCCCCGGGACGCCGCACGCGATCAGGTAGTCGCCCGCCTTCGCGGCCTTGAAGTCCATCGTGTCCGTGCCGCCCGTGGGCAGTCCCGCGGTGACGTCGTTGGTGTACGCACGCGGAATGGCGGGATCCTGCGGCTGCGCGGGGAGGGGGAACTTGTCGGGGATGATGATCGCCGAGTGCGGGATCGCATCCTTGTTCTCGAAGTCCATGATCACGTGCCACCCCTGCGGCACCGTGATCGTCTGGTCTCCCCTCGCGCCACCGTTGAAGTTCATCCCTCCGTTGGCGCTGCCGAGCGCCGCCGACAGGTGCACGTGCGTGGTCTTGGCGGCCGCATCGTAAGTCATGAACTCGTTCACCTTCACCTCGCCCGACGCCGCCGTCGTCTCCTTCGCGACGGCGCCCTGCGCCGACGCCGCGGCGGCGAGCCCCACCATCATCATCGCGGCCACCAGGGCCGCATTGCGCACTCGAAGCATCTACAGGTCTCCGGATGTGTGATCGCGCCCGTCCGGGGGGTCGCGACGGCAGGTCGCGCACCCGCCCCCGGCCGGCGTCGCACAAGTGATACCCCGGAGCGGGGCGCGAGGTCAACCGTGGCGCCGGCGCGCCGTCACAGGTGCGAGCTCCCCAGCTCGACCGTCCAGCCGGCGTCGGTGCTCCCGAGACCGCGCGGGGGCGCGGGCTCGTCCAGCGCCAGCACGCGCGCGTCCTCCGGGCCGGCAGCCGCCGGGCGCGGCGCCAGATCGCGGGCGCACCACGCGAGCGCCGCGATCGCGGCGCGGCGGTCGCTCTCCCGCTCGAGGCTCCATTGTGCGTGCGCCAGCAGGAGCGCCCCCGTGAGCGTGCGCGCCACCGCGAGCGCCAGCTCCCTCGCCTCCCCTTCCCGCACCTCGGCGCGGTCCGCCGCTCGCAGCGCCCGCGCGGTGCGCTCCGCCGCATCGCGCACCCGGGCCACCGCGCCCAGCAGTTCGCTGGCCGTCACTCCCGCGAGCCGTGCCGCCACCTCGTGCTGGAGCACCACCGGGTCGCATCCGCCGTCCACGGCGCGCAGCAAGTCGAGCGCGAGCACGTTCGTGGTGCCCTCCCAGATGGAGAGCACCTGCGCGTCGCGCAGCAGCCGCGGCAGCCCGGTGGTCTCGATGTAGCCCGCGCCGCCGAACGCCTCGAGCGCCTCGCTCGCCACGCGCACCGCCTGACGAGCGGTGGCGAGCTTCACCACGGGCGTGAGCAATCGGAGCAGCGCGAGCTCGCGCTCGGAGGCCGTGCCGCACTCGCTCGCGCCCAGCAGCTCCACCGCCCGGAACGCGAGGTGGAACGCCCCCTCGGCCTCCACCTGCATCGCCGCCAGCGTCGCCGCGTGCGCCGCGTGGTCGGCGATCGGCCGGCCGAACGCCACCCGCCGCAGCGCGTAGTCGCGCGCGAGCGCCACGGCGCGCCGCATCCCGGCCACCGCGGCGCACGCGTTCTGGATCCGCGTGATGTTGAACAGCGACGCGATCTTCCGCACGCCGTGCCCCTCTCCGCCCACGAGCACGGCGCGCGCGCCGTCGAGCACGAGCTCCGCCGTGGGAAGCGCGCGCGTGCCGAGCTTCTCCTTCAGCCGGTCCACCCGGATCCCGTTCAGCGCCCCGGCGGCGTCGCGCAGCTCGAGCTGGAAGAGACTCAAGCCGCGGCTCCCAGGGGGCGCGCCCTCGATGCGGGCGAGCGTCATCGCCATCTGCGAGGTGGTGGCCGACGTGAACCACTTCGCCCCGTAGAGCCGGAACAGCTCCCCGTCGCGCCGCGCGACGGTGGACGTCCCCGACACATCGCTGCCGCCGGTGCGCTCGGTCATCCACTGTCCCGATGTCCAGAACTCGTGTGGATCGCGGGACACCAGATGCGCGAGCGCCCCGCGCAGCCGCGCGTCCTCGCCGGCGTACAGCTCCAGGCAGCGCGCGGCGCCGTCGGTCATCGCCAGCGGACAACTGTACGTGGCCGACGAGGGGGAGAAGAGATGACACATCGCCATCTGGTGCACGCGCGACAGTGGGCCGTGCGCGCGCTCGAAGGCGATCGCGACGAGCCCCTCCTCGGCGGAGATGCGATCGAGCGCGCGCCACGCATCCGACGTCTCGATGACGTCCACTCGCCGCCCCCACGCATCGAAGGGCACGTGACGTGGAGGGGACGCCTCCGCCGCCTCGCCGAGCGCGAGGATGTCGCCGGCGGCGCGCGCGCCGAGCCGCACGAGCGATGGCTCGATCGCCTCCAGCATGGCGGGAGGGAGCGCGCGGCACAGGTACGACCGCAGCACGCGGTCTTCGGTGTACTGGTTCCCCAGCCGAGGCGGCTCCTGGAAGAACTCGTCCGGCGTGCGGCCATCGGCGTGCGGCTGCGGCATGGCGCATCCTCCCCGGCTCAGGCGCCCTGGTGAATCTCCCAGATGCCGCGCCCGAGCGCCAGCACCCCCACCACGAGGAGCGCCGCCGCCCAGATCAGGTCGAAGTTCACCCACCCGCGCCGCAGCACCGCGAGGCCGACCTTCCGGTACACGACCCACGCCACCAGCGCCATCACCACGAGCATCGCCGCCGTGTGCACCGCCACCGCGAGCCCGAGCGCGCGCGCGGTGGCGCCCACCGGCACGCCGGGCGCGGGCCCGGCGATCACCACCAGCACGGGCGCCACCATGAGCCCCGCGCCATGCCCCACCGCCATGAGGAACGACCACGCCACCAGATCGCGCGCGCCGACGCGCATCCCCACCCACCGCGGATGGCGGTAGTAGCGGCGCAGCTTCCACGCGCCGAAGCCGAGGAGGGCGAGCGCGGCAATGACGTCCACCACCGCGAACGGCAACACGGCGCCGAGCGCGAGCACCGCTGAGGCCACGAGCACCAGCGCCACGGCGTGTCCCAGCGCGATGAACGGCAGCGCGAGCCAGATCGCGCGCGTGCTGCGCTGCTGCAGCCCCAGCGCGAGCGCGAACAGCCACCCCATGGCGGGGTTCAGCCCGTGGTACGCGCCGAACCCCGCCATCGCGAGCCAGGCGCCCGCGTGCTCATGAGGGATAGCAGAAGGTGTCAGTGGACGAATCCCCGCCCTCGAGCCGGATCTGGTGCGGGCGCGTCTCGCCGCAGTCGAGGAAGAAGCGATCGTCCAGCGCGATCCCGCCCTCCGGATCGACGTCCATCTTCACCATCCACCCGGTGAGGCCGTCGGGATAGAACTGGTCGTCCCAGGTGCTGTAGAGCGAGTTCGTGAAGTAGACGCGGCGTCCATCGCGGCTGATCTCCACCATTTGCGGCCCACCGAGCAGCGGCCCGGATGCGGGGTGCGCCTGACGCCGCACGATGCCGCCGATCCGTACCGAGCCGCACATCTTCGGGTGGAACGGGTCGCGCACGTCGTACTGCCGCAACTCGCCCGTCCCCCAGCACGACACGTACAGGAAGCGGTCGTCGAGGGAGAGGTCGATGTCGCTGATGAGCGGGGGCACCGCCTTGAACGGCTTGAGCGCGGGGGGCAGATCGTCCTCCGCCGCGGGCTCGGCGGGGATCTCGGCGACCTTCACCGCCTTCCACTCCCGCCCTTCGCGGTACCAGGTCCAGATCGACCCCGACAGGTCCTTCACGCTCATCACCACGCCGGCGAAGCCGTACGTCTTCGCGGGATCGTGCGCGGGGCGCAGCTCGAGCACCATCTGGTGCTCGTCGCCCAGATCCACCGTCTGCTCCAGCGTGCGCCGGCGAAGATCCCAGAAGTGCAGCCGGTGTCCGTAGCGCTTCCCGAGCAGCTCCTCCGGCACCGCTCCATTCTCGAACTGCCGCGGCAGCCCCCACTCGCTCGTCACCATCACGTCCTGCGCGTAGTGCCACCAGAAATCGTACATCAGGCGCTGGTCGCCGCGGTCGATCTCCCACGGGCCGAGCACGTCGAAGCTGTAGTGGTCCATCAGGAAGACGCCGCCGGGACCGCCGTCGCCATTGCCCTGACCGCGCCCCGGCGCCGCGCCGAGCGCGGAGACGTAGATCGCATCGGGACCGCAGTGGATCGTGTGCGGGCGGCTGTATCCGGCGCGCTCGAACACCTCCTCCGGCTCGACCACCTTCGCGATCGTCGGGTGCCTGGGATCGGGCTTCGTGTCCACGACGTAGATGCGCGAGCTTCGGATCCCCGGCACCACGAGGTAGCGCCGCTCGAGGTGCGGATGCGGCGCGTTCGGGCAGAGTGCGGAGCTGCACGCGCTCCACCCGAAGTGGTGCAGCTCGTCTCCCGCGTACGGCAGCGAGAGGGAGCTGACGCGCTGCGAGTAGGTGGGCGAGGAGGGATCGAGGTCCACGACCCAGAGCTCGTCGGGACGCTCGTTCCGGCCGTAGTTGAGGGCGGCCACATAGCCGTAGCGCTCGGGAGGCGCCTCCATGGCCATGCGGGCGGAGGGGTAGAAGGACGGGTCCGGTCGCCAGAGCGTCATCGGTACCTCCCATGGCCGCGCACGCCGATTCCAACGGCATGCTTGTGCTCGCGTCGGTGCGCGTTAACGTTGCACAATATATGGGCTCCCTCAGAGGTTTCCTATGGAGCGCCGCCACGCCCGCGGCGCTCGCCGTTCTCCTGGTCGTGATGTGGGCGTGCGGGCGCGATTCCGCGGCGAGCGAAGGGAGCGACCGTCCTCCGGGGTGCGTGGTGGGAGCGCTCGCGCCGGACGTCGCGCGCACGGGCTCGCTCGACGCGGGCGCGTGCGCCGTGCGCGACGGCGGACGCTACGCCGACTATTCGCTTCACCTCGACGGCGGACGCCCCTACCTGATCACCGCCACGGGCCGCCCCGACAGCGCCTCGAAGCGGACGCGCCGCTACGACGTCGCGCTCCTCACGAGCGATGCGCATCCGAGGGAGCTGCTCGCGGGCTCGGCGTTCGATGGGCGCGCGCCGGAGCGATCGCAGTCGCAGCTCTTCTTCGTGGCGCCGGCCGACGGTGTGTACATCGTGCGGGTGAGCGGGCGGAAGCCGGAGGACGGTGGGCCGTTCGCCCTCTCCGTGCGCGCGTGCGGCGGCGGGACGCTCGCCTTCCGCGCGGCGCGCACCGGCACGCTCGGCAAGGGGAGCTGCCTGGAGCAGATGCGCTTCGGCGCGGACAGCGGCTTCGCCGACCTCTGGCGCATCCATCTCGCGCCGCGGCAGAAGGTGCGCGTGCGCGTCCGCTCCGCGGCGCGCGTGCCACCGTACGTGCGCATCCACGGCCCCGGGCTGCACGGGGACGAAGCGGACGGCGACGTGGGGCGGCTCACCTTCACCGCGCGCCAGGGTGGGAACTACACCGTGCTGGTGGGACAGACCGTGTTCGACTCGATCCCGCGCGCCTACACCATCCGCGCGGAGGCGCCGCGCTACTGACGCATCGAGGCGCCGCGCGACGGAGGCGCGGCGCGCCCGCGGTCAGCGCTCGTCGGCGTACGGGGAGGGGCCGTTCGGCGCCACCTCGAACGCCTGCACGATGGGCGTGAACTCGCCCCAGCCGCGGTCGTCGATCCCCCCCACCACGCGGAGTGCCCCACCGGGCTCGCCGGTCCAGCCGGCCTGCACGAGGAGCTGATAGCGCTTCCCGGAAGGGGCGACGACCTCTTCGGCCACCGGCGCCATGAGGAGGTCCTGGAGCTCATCGTGAGATCGTACGCGGTACGCCTCGAGGCAGGCGTGCAGGAGCGATTCGGCCTCCGTCCTGTCCATGCGCGAGCGGTGTGGGAGAGGGTGGTCGGGTGAGCGGGTGAGGCGCGCGGTGCCGGCGGCGGCGTCCGCGTCGGCTGAAGGATGCGCGACGCGCGTCGCGCTCGCCAGCGGGGCTCAGTGCCCGATCGTGAGCCGGTTGTGTACGTCGTGGACGCCGTTCACCCGCTCGGCCACGTCTTCCGCGCGGCGCTTCGCGCGGCGGTCGACGACGCTGCCGGTGAGCGTGACCTCGCCATCGACCACGCGCACCTCGACGTCGCTCGCATCCACCTCCGGATCGCGCGTGAGCGCCTCGTTGACGTCCTCCTCGATGCGCGCGTCTGGGCGTCGCCAGTTGCGCGGACCGCGTCCCGCGTGGCTCCGCTGCGGCGACGACGACGAGCCCGCGGCGGGCGCGCCGTAATCACCCTCCGGGCCGAACCCGCCCACGCGATTGATGCTCGGCGCCCCTTCCATCCCGTGGCCGATCAGGCCGCGAGCGGCTCCCACTCCCCACACGGGGCGGCGCTCCGCGGCCCAGTTCCCGCTCGGATCGTAGCCGTCCGGGCCATTGCTGGCGCGGTAGGGTGGGCGCACATCGGGGGTGGAGCCTCGCGGATCCCACCGTCGAGGCACGAGGTCATCGAGATCCCACGCGCGCTCGGCGCGGCGCCAACCGGAATTCGCCATCTCCTCTGCTCCCGTTGCGGTCCTGAATGAAGAGAGGGGGCGTTCAAGCCCCGGACCGGCGAGAGCGGAGGAGCGCGAATGCCGGCGCGTCAGTCCGCGCGGGGCTCCTGGATCGCGCGCTCGATGCGGGCCGCGATGTCGCGCAGCGCGGCCGCGGAGCGGACGGCGGCGACACGGTCGCCGCGCTGGTCGCTGGCCACGATCGCGTCCGCCGCGCGCCGCAGCGCCGCCACGTCATCGGACGTGAACGGACGGCTGCGCACCGGCTCTGCCTCGCCGGCGGGCGGCTCCATGGTGGTCGCTGCCATTGGTGCGGACTCCTGCGGTCGGGAGGTCGATGGATGAAAATGGCGTGCCATGCGCCGAGCGTCCAGCGCGCGCCGCTTCTGGTGGAGTCCGCTACGCGCGCGCATCATTGGCGCCATGAGACGCGCAACCATCCTCGCCTCCCTGCTCCTCGCGGCGTGCGCCACCGCCGGACGCCCCGCGCTCGAGCCCCCGTACGACCTGCTCATCGTCCACGGCCGCATCGTGGATGGCACCGGCAACCCCTGGTACTACGGCGATCTCGCCATCCGCGGCGACCGGATCGCGCGCGTGGGTCCAGGGCTCGAGCACCTCTCCGCGAAACGCGTCATCGACGCGCGCGGGATGGTCGTGGCCCCCGGCTTCATCGACATGCTCGGCCACTCCGAGTACACCCTGCTCTCCCAGCCGCAGGCGCTCTCGAAGATCACGCAGGGGATCACGAGCGAGATCACCGGCGAAGTGTACTCGGTGTGGCCGAACACCACCCCGACCACCGGGGCGAGCGCGCCGCGAGCGCCCCGGTGGACGTCGCTCCCCGGCTACTTCGATCAGCTCCAGCGCCACGGCACGGCGATCAACCTGGGCACGTTCATCGCCGCGGGCTCCGTGCGGCGCGCCGTGATGGGCGACGCGTCGCGCCGCCCCACGCCGGAGGAGCTCGCGAAGATGGGCGACCTCGTGGAGGAAGGGATGCGCGGCGGCGCGATGGGCTTCAGCACGGGACTCATCTACCCGCCGAGCACCTGGTTCACCACGGAGGAGCTCACCGCGCTGGCGAAGCGCGCCGCGCCGTACGGCGGCGGCTACGCGTCGCACATCCGCAGCGAGGGCCCACAACTGCTCGAGGCGATTCGCGAGGCGATCGCCATCGGTACCGGCGCCGGGACGTGGATCGAGATCCGCCACCTCAAGGCGAGCGGGCAGCCGAACTGGGACAAGATGCGCGACGCCATCGCCCTCATCGACTCGGCGCGGCGCGCGGGCGTGGACGTCACCGCCGACCAGTACCCGTACACGGCCAGCGGCACCGGCCTCTCGGCGATCCTGCCGACCTGGGTCCAGGCCGGCGGCACCGACTCGATGATCGCGCGGCTCCAGGACTCCACGGTGCGCGCGCGGTTGCGCGCGGACCGGCTGCGCTCGCCGGTGGATGCGCGCGCCCCCGATCAGGTGCTCATCAACGAGGTGACGACCGACTCGCTGCGCATCTACGAGGGGAAGATGCTGGACGAGGTCGGGCGCATGCGGCACGAGGATCCGTACGATGCCGCGTACGACATCCTGATCGCCGACCATGGGGAGACGAGCGCGATCTACTTCACGATGTCCGAGGACGACGTGCGCATGGCGATGCGGCAGCCGTGGGTGGCGGTGGGGCAGGATGCCGGAGCGGTGACGCCCGATTCCTCGGGGCACGGCCGCGGACACCCGCGCGGCTTCGGCACCTTCCCGCGCATCCTCGGCCGCTACGTGCGCCAGGATTCCGTGCTCCGGCTGGAGCAGGCGGTGCGCAAGATGACCTCGCTCGCCGCGCAGCGCGTGGGACTCGATGAGCGCGGCGTGCTGAAGCGCGGGATGTACGCCGACGTGGTGGTGTTCGATCCCGCGACGGTGATCGATCGCGCCACGTACCAGGAGCCGGAACTGTTCTCCACCGGCGTGCGCTGGGTGGCGGTGAACGGCGTGCTCGTGCTCGACGAGGGTCGCCCCACCGGCGCGCTCCCTGGCAGGGCGCTGCTGGGGCCGGGGGCGCGGCGCTGAGCGAGTGGGGGGCGCCGAACGAGGGCGCTACGCCGGACGAGTGCGGCGGCGCGGCGAGCGCCGCCGTACATCGGTCGCTCGTCATGGTCCACGACTTGCCCTTTCGAGGTCGCGTCGACTCCATGACGAGCGAGGACAGCAATGTACAAGACCATGACTGCGATCATCGCCGCGGCGTTCGCGGCAGGCGCATGCGCGCGTACGGCCACCGTCCAGTCCGGTGGCGAAGTGGCGCCGGCTCCGCAGCCGACGACCACGCTTCCGACGAACACGGGCGAGGTGCCCACCGGGAGCACGCTCCAGGTGAAGCTCAACGAGACGCTCGGCACCTCGCAGAACAAGGTAGGTGATCCGTTCACCGCCACGGTGAGCACCCCGCTCAGCACGTCGAGCGGCCAGGTGGTGGTGCCCGAGGGCGCGGTGGTGCACGGGCACGTGACGGGGCTCCATGCGTCGAGCCACGCGGGTGACCAGGCGGCGATCCGCCTCGACTTCGACAGCCTGAGCGTGAACGGCCGCAGCTATCCGTTCGACGCGAACGTCACCGCCACGAACCTGCAGACGAAGGGCGACACGAAGAACGAGACGCTGAAGAAGGCCGGTGTGGGCGCGGCGGCGGGCGCGGTGCTGGGCGCCGTGCTCGGCTCGGGCGACCTCGGCAAGATCGCGCTCGGCGGCGTGCTCGGCGCGGCGGCCGGTACGGCGATCTCTCTCGGCGCCGGTGACGTGCAGGCGGTGCTGCCCGCGGGGACGGCGATGACGATTCAGTCGACGGAGACGGTGTCGTTGCGCTAGGGGCCCCGGGGGGGATGCGGGACGCGGGGCGCGGGGCGCGGGTAGCAAGGAACGCGACGGGGCGCCGGGGAATGCCGGCGCCCCCTCGCACATCCCCCAAGGTGGACATGCAGTTTCCGACCCCCCCCCCC
>CAMLEQ010000121.1 GCA_946479015.1 uncultured Gemmatimonadota bacterium
GGACGGTGAGCTCCCCGCCCTGCGACGCGCCGCGCGCCGCGCCAGAAACTTCGGCGCCGGCGCCGGCGTTCCAGAGGCGGAGGTATCTCATGCTGCAGTTCATCTCGGACCCGGCCGCGCCGGCGGACGCCTCGCGTCCCGCGCGGCCGGCCGACGACGCGCCGTTGCTCGACGCCTACTCGCAGGCGGTCGTGCACGCCGTCGATCGCATCGGTCCGGCCGTGGTCCACCTGGATGTGACCCTCGCTCCCAATCGCCGCCGCGCCCCACGCGGTGGCCCGGCGACGGGGAGCGGCTCCGGGTTCATCTTCACCCCGGACGGCTTCGTTCTCACCAACAGTCACGTCGTGCAGGGCGCGAACGCCGTGACGGCGACGCTCCCGGACGGCACCGCGCTCGCCGCCGAGGTGGTCGGCACCGATCCGGACACCGACCTCGCGGTGCTGCGCCTCGGCGCGGCCGGGCTGCCGATCGCGGAGCTCGGCGATTCCGCCGCGCTCCGCCCCGGCCAGCTCGTCATCGCCATCGGGAACCCGCTCGGCTTCCAGGCGACGGTCACCGCCGGCGTGGTGAGCGCGCTCGGCCGGAGCATGCGCTCGCAGTCCGGACGGCTCATCGAGGAAGTCATCCAGACCGACGCCGCGCTCAACCCCGGGAACTCCGGCGGGCCGCTCGCCGACTCGCGCGGCGTCGTGGTGGGGATCAACACCGCCGTGATCGCCGGCGCGCAGGGGATCTCCTTCGCGGTGCCGGTCAACACGGCGCGCTTCGTCATCCCGCGCCTCATCCGCGACGGACGGGTGCGGCGCAGTTGGATCGGCATCGCCGCGCAGTCGATCCGCCTCTCGCGGCGGCGCGTGCAGCTCAGCCACCTGCACGCCGAGGGGGCCGTGCTGATCACCGAGGTCATCCCCGGCGGGCCGGCGGAGCGCGCGGGGCTCCGGCCGCGCGACATCAACGTGCGGATCGGCGACACGACCATCGCCGGCGCCGACGATCTCCAGCGACTGCTGACCGACGATCTGATCGGGCGCGGCACCGAGGTGGTGGTGCTGCGCGATGGAGCGCTGCGGAACGTCACGGTGGTGCCAACGGAGGGGCCGCGCCCCGGCGCGGCCCGCTGAGCCGAGTCGTGGCGCGATGGGCTACGATGCGATCATCGCCGGGAGCAACCGCTCGTACTCGTTCCGCACCACCGCGTAGCACTCGCATGTGCGGCGCTCGAGCCCCTGACGGTCGAGCACCACCACGTGGCCGCGCGCATACCGGATGAGCCCCGCCGCCTGGAGCTTGAGCGCCCCCTCCGTCACGCTGCCGCGTCTCACGCCGAGCATGTTGGCGATCAGCTCCTGCGTCATGACCAGCTCGTTCCCGCGCAGCCGGTCCATGCTGAGCAGGATCCAGCGACACAACTGTTGATCGAGCGAATGGTGCCTGTTGCAGACGGCCGTCTGCGACATCTGCGTCATCAGCGCCTGCGTGAAGCGCAGCAGGATGGGCCGCACCGCCGCGTGCTCCATCTCGTGCCGGATGGCTCGCCCCTTCAGCCGGTAGCCCGAGCCCGCACTCTGCACGACCGCACGGCTGGGCGTCGAGTCTCCCCCCATGAAGAGCGCCACCCCGACCACTCCCTCGCGCCCGACGACGGCGATCTCCGCCGAAGCGCCGCTCTCGACGACGTAGAGGAGCGAGACGATAGCCGTAGTGGGGAAATAAGCATGGCTCGGCGCACTACCGGACTCGTGGATCACCATTCCAAGCGGCATCGCCACCGGTTCCAGGTGCGGCAGCCAGCGCCGCAGCTCCGCGCGTGGCAGGGATGCGAGCAGGTGATTCTGCAGATGATCGGAAAGCATGCTCATCACGACACTCCGAGCGGCTGCGAGCACTGAGAGCGACGAGCCCGAACGAGCCCGATCGCTTGGCCCCATCGAGCAACGCCTCTTCGCCCCGGAACGTGCCGTCGCCGCGCGGAGCGGTCGCGACCGCTCGATGTGATTCCGTGCGTCGCCTACCGCACAGACCACGGGTGCAACGACACGCACATTCGTTGCCGCCGCGGCGGCGATCGTCATCGCGGGCTCGCTCGGACCACTCGCCACTTCCAGGAGGGTTGGCGACATGACCGGTATCACGACCGAAGCTGCGCAGCGGATGAGCGGCGACACGAGTGACATTCGTCCGTTTCGGGTGAACGTGCCGGACGCGGAGCTCACCGACCTGCGCAGGCGCATCAACGCGACCAGGTGGCCGGAGCGGGAGAACGCCACCGACGCCTCGCAGGGGGTGCAGCTCGCGACGATGCAAGCGCTCGCGCGACACTGGGGGACGGACTACGACTGGCGCAGGTGCGAGGCGCGGCTGAACGCGGTGCCCAACTTCATCACGAACATCGACGGGTTGGACATCCACTTCATCCACGTGCGCTCGAAGCACGAGGACGCGCTGCCGATGATCATCACGCATGGGTGGCCCGGCTCGATCATCGAGCAGTTGAAGGTGATCGAGCCGCTGACCGATCCCACGGCGCACGGCGGGAGCGCGGCGGATGCGTTTCACGTGGTGATCCCATCGCTGCCGGGCTACGGCTTCTCCGGGAAGCCGACGGCGCCCGGGTGGAACCCCGTCCGCATCGCCCGCGCGTGGACGACGCTGATGCAGCGCCTCGGCTACAGGCGGTTCGTGGCGCAGGGCGGTGACTGGGGGAACGTCATGTCGGAGCTCATGGCCCTGCAGGAGCCGCCGGAATTACTCGGCATCTCCACCAACATGCCGTGCACGGTCCCGCCCGAGATCTCGAAAGCGCTCGCGTTCAACGAGGCACCGCCTGCCAACCTCACGTCCGAGGAGCGGCACGCGTGGGACCAGCTGACATTCTTCTACACGAAAGGGCTGGGCTACTTCCTCGAGATGGCGAACCGGCCCCAGACACTGTACGCGCTCGCCGATTCTCCCGTCGGCCTCGCCGCCTGGATGATCGACCACGATGCAGCCAGCGAGGCGATGATCGCGCGCGTCTTCGAGGGGAAGACCGAGGGACTGTCGCAGGATGACATCCTGGACAACGTCACGCTCTACTGGGTGACGAACACCGCGATCTCCTCGGCCCGCCTCTACTGGGAGGCCACTCAGGGGCCGAAGGGCGGCGGCTTCTTCGACGCCAGGGGCGTCAAGACCCCGGTCGCGGTCACTGTCTTCCCGGACGAGATCTATGCGGCGCCGAAGAGCTGGACGGAGCGCGCGTACCCGAAGCTCTTCTACTACAACACCGTCGACAAGGGCACCCACTTCGCGGCGTGGGAGCAGCCGACCCTCTTCACCACCGAGCAGCGCGCGGCGTTCAAGCCACTGCGCAAGACGCTGGCGGAGCGGACGTGAGTGAAGCGAGGGAGGGAGAGGCATTGCCCGAGGACGCTCGGCTGGACCGGCGCGGCTTTCTCGGCGTGGCGGCCACGTCGCTCGTGGCCGCCCGGCTGGGAATGACGGGTGGCCCGGCGTCCGCCGGGGCGCGCCGGTCGACCGGCTCGCCCCGGCGGACGCGAGAGGCGCACGCGACGTTCGAGTCGGTGAAGCAGGTCGACGCCGGCGCCCTGAACGTCGGGTACGCCGAAGCCGGGCCCGGGAACGGCCCCGCCGTGATTCTTCTTCACGGTTGGCCGTACGACATCCACAGCTACGTGGCCGTCGCGCCGGCGCTGGCGGCGCGCGGCTATCGGGTGATCGTGCCGTACCTCCGCGGCTACGGCAGCACGCGCTTCCGGTCGCACGACACGGTCCGTAACGCCCAGCAGGCCGTGTTCGCGACCGACGTCGTCGCGCTGATGGATGCCCTCGACGTCAGGCAGGCCACCCTCGCCGGATTCGATTGGGGCGCGCGGACCGCCGGCATCGTCGCGGCGCTCTGGCCGGAGCGCTGCAAGGCGCTCGTCTCGGTGAGCGGATATCTGATCGGCAGTCCCGTGGCCAACAGGATGCCGCTGCCGCCGAAGGCCGAGCTGGAGTGGTGGTATCAGTTCTACTTCGCGACGGAGCGCGGCCGTGCCGGCTACGAGCGAAACCGTCGCGACTTCAACAAGCTCATCTGGCAACTCGCGTCGCCGAAGTGGAAGTTCGACGACGCCACCTTCGATCGCACCGCGACCTCCTTCGACAATCCCGATCACGTCGACATCGTGATCCACAATTACCGATGGCGGCTCGGCGTCGCCGAAGGCGAGCCGCGGTACGACCATCTCGAGCGGACGCTCGCCCGCGCGCCCGTGATCACCGTGCCGACGATCACGCTCGAGGGAGATGCCAACGGCGCGCCGCACCCGGACCCCAGCGCCTACGCCGGGAAGTTCTCCGGCAGGTATGCGCACCGGGTGGTCGAGGGCGCCGGACACAACCTGCCGCAGGAGGCACCGGGGGCCTTCGTCCAGGCCATCGTCGACGTGGACCGTGACTGACGCCCGCCGGGGCCGTCCGCCCCGGCGCCTTCACTCGTCCGGCGATCCCACCCGCTCAGTGTACGGTGACCGCGATCGAGCCGTACACGTGATGCGATGGGCCGGTGCGATACTCCCGGCCGAGCGTGACGGCGCGATACTCGACCGCGATGGCGCGCCAGCGGACGCCCGCGCCGATCGCGTACTCCGGTAGCACGGGCTCCCGCTCCACCTGTCGAGCGTCGCCGATCGTCCGCGCATCGAGGAACAGCTCGCGCGCGATGCACTCGACGCGCGCCTCGCCGAGCAGGTACAGCGCCAGCGCGTGCCGGGGGACCAGGGGCGTGTCCCACGGCGACTCGAGGCCGATCCCGACGCGCCCGCGCACGCCGGCGCGCGCCTCGGTGAGCACGTTCCCCACGCTCGCGCCCACCAGGGGCACCAGCTCCACCGCGCGGGCGCCGGGGCTACCGGCCGCGAGCGCGAGGTGCTCCCAGTCGTAAGCGACGCTCACGCCCAGCGTGGTGGGAATCTGGTGGTCCCACCCGAGCGGCGTACGGAATCCGGGGACGAGGTGGTGGAACCAGTCCTGCGCCGCGGCGGCGAGCGACGGCGGTCCCGTCACGCCGAGCGTGAGCGTCATCGCCCGCTGGTCCGTCGCCGCGATGCGCCGAGCGGAAATCGAGGCGAACAGCCAGCCGGCGTACGGCCGCTCGCCGAACTGCGGCAGGGGAGAGTCGTCCGTGGGAGTGTAGATCTCCTGCCCGAGCGTGAGCTCCGTGGCCAGGCACGCGGCCCCTTCCACCGCGTGGCGGCAGGTGGGACGTCCGCCACCGAGCCAGCCGCCCCAGAGCGGCGCGGCGGGCACGAGCACCGATGCGCGCGCCCCCTGGGTGTAGTTGTCGTCCGGCCGGTGGCGCGGCGCGATCCAGAAGTCGAAGTAGTCGTTCTCGGCTCGGACGCGCACCAGCGTGGCGGCCGACTGCGCCGGACGCGCGCTCGCCTGCGCGCCCAGCTCGGCGTGCAGCGTGCACGACGCGCAGAGCGCGATCGCGGCGGCGGTCAGTCGCCCGTGCACGCGAGCCGCCGGTGAATCACTGCCCTTCCCGCGCGACGACGTGCCCCGCCCCTCGCAGCGCCTCGATCGCCCGCTCCAGCATCGCGCCGGGCACGAGCAGGTAGTCGGTGTCGTACGTCGCGATCGGGAAGATCGGCACTCCGGCGTCGGCGAGCGGGCCCGCCATCGCCGCGAACACGCCGATGAGATTCAGCGGGAGCGGCCCCTCCACGCGCAGCACGCGGTAATCGCGATCGGCCTGCACCTCGGCCGGGACCGCGCCTTCGTCGGCGACGATGGAGAGCTCGCTCGGCGTGCGGCTGATCGTGAGGAAGGAACGGGCGTGCGCCGTCCACGCGGGGACCACCTCGTTCGCGGAGAGGCGGCAGAGAGCGACGGGCTGCGCGAGCACGGTGAGCGAGAGGGAGCGACTCATGGAAGCGGTCGGAGTTGTCATGGCGATGCTTCCGCGCCACGTACTGCGGAGGAGCCCGCGGTTCGGGCGCGGCGATCGAGGATGCTGCCTGCGAGCACGAGGAGGAGCGCCGCCACGAGCGAGATCACTGTCACGATCGCTCCTCTCTCGAAGGCTGCATCGGTGAATCGGAGCTCGGCGTCCCGTGCGCCCACGGGCAGCGGAATGCCGATCAGGTTGTAGTCCGCGCGGGCCACGCGCACCGGCTTTCCATCCACCAGCGCGTGCCAGCCGGGATAGTAGTTCTCGGCCACCACGAGCGCCGCCCCTGCCGGTGCCGGCGCATCCAGCGAGATGGAGGCCCGTCCCGCGCCGAAGCTCCGCACAGTCGCCCTCACGGCCGGTGGCTCCGGAAGCGCGGCGAGTCGCGCCGCGCCCACGTGCGCGCTCGTGTCGAACACCGCGACTCGCCTCGGGTCGAACCGGGCGTCGACGGCCGCGCCGAGAGCGATGCTGTCAGGCACCTCGACGCTCGCCGCCGTCACCCACGCGTACGGATGATCGCCCGGAAGCTCGTACAGATACGCGGTCGACCCGGCTGAATTCCTCACCGGCCCCGCGAGAAGCCGGAACGCGGTGTCGGGGAGCGGCTCGTTCGTGTACAGCCAGCGCACGTTCTCGTGGCGCCAGAACACCGGCGAGAGCGTGTTCCGGTAGCTCTGGGTGGCCCCCTCGCCGCCGAGCACCTGGTAGCGACCGAGCTCGTTGCTGTGATAGCCCGTGACGGTACGGATGCCGTGGACCATGAACCCGCTCCCCTTCCCGAACCCGTTCGTGCCGTAGTAGGGGTCGCTCGGCACAACGTTCGTGTCGCTCCGCGCAACCACCAGCACACGCCCGGGCTGCGACTGGCGCTCGAGGTACGCGATGGCCGGATCGCTCGCGTACACCTGGCTGGCGGGGGGCATGAACATCCAGTAGTGGCGGTCGATCGTCCAGAGGTCCGCCGCGGCGGCGATCACGAGCGCCCATGCGACGAACCGCGGCTTCACCATGCCGCGCAACCACGCGAGCACGACGCAAGCGACGACGGCGACGAAGAGGAAGCTGCGCCAGGCGTCGAGGAGCAATGCGCCGTCGTTCGCGCGCGCCCGATCCGCCAGCTGCGCCACCTCCTGAGGTACCCGCGACGGGTCCACTCCGAGTTGGCGCAGCCATGCCGCGGCCGCGCGCCCGGCCACCACCGTGGCCGCGTTGGAGAGCGCGCCGGTGGAGGCGAGCAGCGCGACCACGCCGGCGCCGACGAGCCACCCGATGGCGTAGCGCCTGGTCACGCGCCCGGCAAGGAGGCGCTCCGAACCGAGCGCGGCGAGCACGCTCATCGCGAACGCCGTGAGGTAGTAGATGGTGCTCGGCGCACGAAAGAACTTCGTTCCCGGCACCACCGCATACACCAGGTGGAAAAGGGGCGTGTTGCCACCGAGCGCCCACAGTAGCGAGCCCACGAGCACGCCGAGCCAGAAGCGCGCGAAGCTCTTCCGCGAGCCCGCGCCGAAAGCGAGCGGCGCGAGGAAGAGTACCACCACGCCCAGGTACTCGCTGTGGAGGTGAATGCCGTTCCGCCCCCAGTAGTGGTCGAGGATGCCGGTGAACCGCGGAAGGTACGTGGTCACCAGCTCCTCGATCGGAAAGGCGTAGCTGGTGGCGAACGCGTAGCTCATCCCTCCGGCGCGCGGCGACCAGGGGACGTACTCGCGCACCGGGAGATACTGCACCGCACCGATGAGCGCGCCGAGCACCACCGCGCCGAGCGCCCACGCCACTCTCCGCACGGCGACGTCGCGGGGAAGACGCGTACCATCGGGCCGTGTGGAGAACGCGACGTAGAGCGCGAAGGCGCCGGACACCAGGAGCATGTATTGCAGGAGCTGCGGGTGCGGGCTCAGCACCGCGAGCCCCACCGTGATGGCGAACGCGCCCCACGCCCACGCGCGTCCATCGCGAACGCCGCGCACGAGCTGCCAGAGCGCGAGCGGGGTGAGCGCGCTCACGAACAGCTTTCCGTCGTGCCCCGGCGACGCGTACGATGCGACGACGCCGGTGAGCATGTACGCCACGCCGCCGAGCAGCGCGGGGTAGAAGCCGAGCCCCCATGCGCGAAGGAAGAAGTAGGTGAAGAGCCCCGCGAAAAAGAGGTGGATGATGAATCCCCACGTCATGGCGACGTCGGTGGGCAGCACCATCCGCAGGAGGAACGTGGGGTAGAAGATGTCGCCGTGCATGGCGGCGATGTACGGCATGCCGCCGAAGAAGAACGGGTTCCACTGCGGAAAGCCATGCCCCGCGCGCAGCGACTGCGCGGCGAACTCGCGAAATGCGTAGCCGCCGATGTACTGGTCGCTGTGGAGGTTCACGAGGAATCCGCCGCGCAGCGCCGGGTGTGCGAGGGAGAGCGTGCACAGCGCGTAGACGAGAGCGGCGCACCAGCCGAGCCGGCGTTCTTGGGCCATGGGGTCGTTCGCGCGGGGTTGAGCAGGTACCACGTCGGCAGAGTCCGCTACAACGTACCGCTTCACCCTGACGAGTCAACGCTCCCCCGCCCCGACCGGCGGTGATGAGTCGGAAAGCGCCCGACTGGTGCCCGCGCGACGTTGCTGGTATATGAGCCGGGTGCGCCGTCAGAGACGAACGTACGAGGCGAAGTGCCGCATCCCCCATCGAGCGTGGAGGACCACATGCCCTGGCACGAGCTGAGAAGAGCGGGAACGCCAGCCCCGGCGATCATGGCGTTCAGACTGGCGGCGAGGCAGGCGAGGGCGATGCTGGACCCGAGTCAGCACGCAGCGTTCGACGTCGCGGAGCAGGCGGCCATCCAGCACCTGCGGGACGGCGGCCCGGGGTGCGCGGTCCGGATCTTCATCCCCGATCAGGGTGATGCGCAGACCTACGTGCGGCGGCAGCTGCGCCGCTTGCACGAGGGCTTCAGAATACTGCCAGGCGAGACGCTCGGCGTCGAGAACAACCCCGCGGCACTCGCCACCGCGTTGCAGATGATCTCCGTGATCATCGCGACCGTTGCGGCGGACGGCACGGAGGTGGGGCTGTTTCGATCGTGACTCTCGGAGGGGAGTGGATGAGCTGCGGCAGCGCGTACGCGCCTTCGATCACCCGCGTACGACGCCGACCCCCATGAGCCGCCGCAACTCCTCCACTTCCGGATCCTCGCGCCAGAAGCCGAGCCGGAAGTGCCATCGTGGAATGAACACGATCCGCGTGCCGCACCCCACGTCCGCGCGAAGGCGGATGGTGATCGGTCGCGCGTTGATCCAGCGGTTCTGCGTGACCTCCGCGACGAGGCTGAGCGGGATGCGCCACTCGCGAAGGTAGTTGGAGACGATGAGGCCGCCGTTCTCCAGGCGCACGCGCTTGAGCGGGACGGCCATCCAGACAATGAACGCCACTCCCGTGAGCCAGCCTGCGAGGAAGATCCACGGCAGCCCCACCGGAGGAGCCTGGGCGCCGACATCCGACAGCCTTCCTGGATTCCTGAAGACCGCCGCCGTGGCGATGCCGAAGCCAGGGATCCAGAGCGCCGGGAACACGTACTTGTGGAAGAAGGTGGATGCCGAGGAGAGAGTCCGGTTCATGGGGGGCGGTGGTGGTGGGGCTCCGACGCGCGGCTCGCCCGATGATATCTCGCCGCGCATCACGGGGAAAGAGCCGCTCGCCAGGCGAAGCCCGGGGCCTCTTCCTATGG
>CAMLEQ010000122.1 GCA_946479015.1 uncultured Gemmatimonadota bacterium
TGGTGCCGTATCTGGTGCTCCAGCTCAAGGGGCTCGGGATCATCGTCTCCGAGGCATCGTACGACGCCATCCCCGCGGCGACGGCGGTGTGGGGGAGCACGGCGGTGGTGGTGGCGTACGTGATCGCGTCCGGCGTGCGCGGCTCGGCGTGGACGGCGGTGCTGAAGGACGTGATGATCCTCGCGGTGGCGCTCGCGCTGGGGATCTACCTGCCGCTGCACGAATTCGGCGGCTACCACGCGATGTTCGCGTCCATCGAGCGCGCGAAGCCCGGCTTTCTCGTGCTCCCCGCGCGGGGGATGAGCCCGAGCTGGTTCATCTCCACCGTCGTGCTCACCGCGCTCGGCTTCTACATGTGGCCGCACACGTTCGGCTCCGCGTACACGGCGAAGCACGAGAACGTGTTCCGGAAGAACGCGGTGATCATGCCGCTGTACCAGCTCGTGCTGCTGTTCGTGTTCTTCACCGGCTTCGCGGCGATCGCGAAGGTGCCGGGGCTGAAGGGCACGGATGTGGACCTGGCGCTGCTCCGCGTGTCGCGCGCCACGTTCTCGCCGTGGGTGGTGGGGACCATCGGCGCGGCGGGGCTGCTCACCGCGCTGGTGCCGGGATCGATGATCCTCATGACGGCGTCCACGATCCTGGCGAAGAACGTGTACGCGAAGGCGCGCCCGCGCGCCTCGGAGCGGGAGATCACGCTCGTGGCGAAGTGGCTGGTGCCGGTGGTGGCGCTGGTGGCGGTG
This sequence comes from uncultured Gemmatimonadota bacterium, assembly GCA_946479015.1. The sequence goes on from CAMLEQ010000122.1 coordinate 744, forward strand.
GCGTTCACCCTGCACGGCGGGGAGACGCTGGTGGTGCTGCTGCTCATGGGGTACAACTTCGTGACGCAGCTCTTCCCGGCGCTGGTGCTCTCGCTCCCGCGCCGGCCGGTCGCCACGCGCCAGGGGGCGTTCGCCGGCATCCTCGCGGGCACGCTCACTGTGGCGTGGCTCACGCTGAGCAAGGCGACGATGGCATCGCTCTTCCCATCGCTGCCGTCGGCGGTCACGGACCTCAACATCGGGATCGTGGCGTTGGTGGTGAACCTGGCCGTGCTCGCGGTGGTGAGCGGAGTGACGCGGGAAGCGGGAAGCGGCGCGACGACGCCGCGCCTGCGGGAAGCGGGAATCGGGAATCGATCAGTGGACTGAACAGGAGATCTGGCACGTGAGCATCGGCGAAGCATTCGTGGCGCAGTCGAGGGAGTTCCTCGGGAACGAGTACCGGATCAAGCTCCGGCGGTGCGTGCAGGCGCTGCCGGACGACGCACTGTGGTGGAGGGCGAACGCGCAGTGCAACAGCGTGGGGAACCTGCTGCTGCATCTCGCGGGGAACATCCGCCAGCACATCGTGAACGGCATCGGCGAGAAGCCAGACGTGCGCGACCGCACGGCGGAGTTCGGGACCGACGGGGGCGCGGACGGGGCCACCCTGCTCCGGGAGCTGGAGGAGGTGCTCGACCAGGCCGACGCGGTGCTCGCCGCGCTGCGCCCCCAGGACCTCGAGGGAGTGCGCACCGTGGCCGGCGCGCGGCGGACGGTGCTGGAGATCATCTACACCACCGTGCAGCACGCGGCGCTGCACCTCGGGCAGATCATCCTCATGGTGAAGGAACGAGCGCCGGGAGCGATCCGCTTCTACGAGGACACGCCGAAGGGAGGGAAGGCGATCTGGCAGGAGGCGCGGTGATGCGCGTGCGTCTCCTGTTCGCGATGCTGGTCGCGCTCCCGCTCGCCGCCGCGACGGCTCGGGCGCAGCGCGAGGGAGACTTCGTCATCCGCGACTTCCGTTTCGCCGATGGGGAGACGCTTCCCGAGCTGCGGCTGCACTGGATGACGCTTGGCACGCCGCGCAGGGACGCGAAGGGGGTGGTGCGCAACGCGGTGCTCGTGCTGCACGGAACCACCGGCTCGGGGCGGCAGTTCCTCAACCCGATCTTCGCCGGGCCGCTGTACGGACCGGGGGAGCCGCTGGACACCACGCGGTACTACGTGATCCTCCCGGACGGGATCGGGCACGGGAGGTCGAGCAAGCCGAGCGACGGGATGCACGCCCGGTTTCCGCACTACGACTACGATGACATGGTGACGGCGCAGCACCGGCTGCTCACGGAGGGGCTGGGCGTGAGTCACCTGCGCCTGGTGATGGGAACGTCGATGGGCGGCATGCACACCTGGGTGTGGGGGGAGAAGTACCCGGCGTTCATGGATGGCCTGGTACCGCTCGCCAGCGAGCCGGCGCAGATCGCCGGGCGGAACCGGATGCTCCGGCGCATGATCATGGACGACATCACGACCGACCCGGAGTGGAAGGGGGGCGAGTACACCTGCCAGCCGCGCGGGCTCGCGGCGGCGATGCAGATCCTGTTCGTGCTGACGAGCAGCCCGCTGCGCCAGCAGATGGCGGCACCCACGCGCGACTCGGCGGATGCGTACATCCGGCGCTGGGAGGCGAACATCCTGAAGCGCGAGGACGCGAACGACGTCCTGTACGCGTTCGACGCCTCGCGCGACTACGATCCGAGCGTGGCGCTGGAGAAGATCCAGGCGCCGCTGCTCGCCATCAACTCGGCGGACGACCAGGTGAATCCGCCGGAGATCGGCATCACCAGACGGCTGATGCCGCGCGTGAAGCGCGGCACCTTCTGGCTCATCCCCACGAGCGAGAAGACGCGCGGGCACGGCACACACACCGATGCCTCGGTGTGGGGGAATCGCTTCGCGGAGTTCCTGGCGTCGCTGCCGGAGCGGTGAGTCGCTGGAGAGGGCTTCCGCTCGTCCCGACGCGTTGCGCACGGCCGGGCGGAGCCTCTTTCCCCGTCAGTCCCCGCCAGCGCGTATCCACTCGACCGCGAGCTTCAGCACATTCGACAGCGGCTCCGCCGTCAGAACGGCCGGCCCGTCCCCCTTCTGGTGGTAGAAAGCCACCAGCTGTCGTGGCATTCTGAAGGGGAGCAGCGTCGCGGCCTTGAGCCCGGCGCGGCTGAACGGCCCCGCGTCGGTGGCGACGCCCGGGACGGCGGACTTCACCTTGTAGGGGACACCGGCGCGCTCCGCGGCCGCGACCACGCTCGTCACCATCTCGGGGGCATTCCTCACGGTGCCGTTCACGTCCGAGGTGAGGATGGCGATCTCCGGATGGGCGACCGTCTCGAAGTTGAGCAGCCGCGCGTCGAGTCGCCTCAACTCGTCGCGATGGCGCTCGACGTACCGCCGCGAGCCGCGAAGTCCCGCTTCCTCGCTGCCGAAGGAGACGAAGCGGACTTCCGTGTCGGCGGGGATGTCCGCGGGGTGCATCACGAGGAACCTGGACAGCGCCACCGCGAGCGCGCTGGCGGCGAGGTTGTCCACCGCGCCGGGCACGATCCCTCCGCCCGTCCTCCCGTGGGTGAAGAACACCCCGACGATGACGGCACCGTATCCGAGGAGAGCGAGCCACGTGTTCGCTGGAGCGCTGTCGTGGTGGCCACTCACCATCAGGAGGCGCTTCACCGCTCCGGAACCGGGGCGCCGCAGCGTGCCGATCACGTTCACCGACCGCTTCTTCCCGAAGAGCGGGTCGACGACCTCGATGGAGAGGACGAACTCCAGGACGAACAGCGATGCCGCGATGATGGAGAACGCCAGGGCGGCGGTCGCGGTCACCCGGGGAGAGATTCCTGTGAGGTGTCCCGTGGACACGTTCAGCATGGCGGCGACGAGCACGCAGAGCGCGCTGATGGGGAACGAGCCCAAGCAGGCGCCCGGCGCGACGGTGAACTCCTCGACCGTGACGTTGCCGGCACCCAGGTGCGCTTCCAGCTCCTTCTCGAGAAAAGCGGCTCGTTCCCGTTCCTGAGCACTCCCCGGCAAGCCTGGGCCCACCTCCGTGCAGATCGCCTCGACTATGTCGAAGGCGTAGCGGGCGTCGTCGTTGGTGACGGTGTCTGGCATCGGGCGGTGCTCCCGAACTGGCGATCGCCGGCCCCCGTCAGGACCGGCCGCACCAGCTCCACCATCGCGCGGTTGAACTTGTCCGGTTCATCCGCGAACGGCTCGTGTCCGGACTCCTCGAACCAGACGAGTGTCTTCGCCGGGGCCTTCAGTGCGTCGAAATACGCGACGCTGACCTCCGGAGGGACCCAGTGGTCGCGGCGCCCCAGAAAGAAGAACACGGGCACCGGCAACGCGGGGACGAGCTCCGGGAGGTTCAGCCGCGACACCTCGCTCCACATCGCGTCGAGGGAAGAGCGAAAGGCGCGCATCATTCCGGGCAACTCGAGGATCGACGATTCCGGCCCTTCGCCGGCGATGCGTCCCATCTCCCACAACGCCCTGGGCCCGAGCTGCCCCTCCAGCCGCATGAGCCACGTGCGCTCCGTCCACACGCCCTTGGCGGTGTGGGGGGGCGGGCCGATGGCGCGCAGCTTCGCGAGCGCCCGCCGGTTCCCGGTGCGCCGCGCTTCGGCGAGCGCGAAGGCGTACGATGCCGCTTCCCCCGCGGCCCAATCGCCGATCTGTCCGCTGCCGACGTAGGCACCGACCTTCTCCGGGAAGCGCGCGGTGTAGAGCACGCCGAGTGCGGCGCCCCATGAATGCCCGAAGATCGCGACCTTGCTCTTGCCCGTGCGCGCGCGCACGGCGTCGACGAGCTCGTCGAGGTCGGCGATGAACCGCTCGACCGTCATGGAGGATCCGGGGATCTCGCGGTCGAACGACTTGCCGGCGCCGCGCTGATCCCAGTAGACGACGGTGAAGCTCTTCTCGAGCGGCGCGTTGAAGTGCCGGAAGAGAAAGGTCTCGGTGAGGCCGGGACCGCCGTGCAGGAGGATCAACGGTGGATTCGAGAGGCTCTCCCCCCGGATCATCACCCACTGGTCGACGCCGCCGAGCCGGAGGTAGTCGATCTCGGCGATGCTCCCCGGAAGCGGCTCGCCCGCGGGGCCGAGGAAGGGCGGTGTCTTTCCCGAGTGTCTCATGGCGCGAACCTCCGGGGATCATCCCGTCCGCGCGGCCATCCGGGAGGCTCCACCCTCCGGAGCCGCGGCACCCCGCACGCGCAGGAGCTGGATGGCCAGCACCACTTGCCACAGCAGGAAGACGCCGATGTTGATCCGCTCCCAGACCCCGATCCAGGGCGTGGGGCGATTCGCGGCGATCCCCGGCGCATCGAGGAAGGTCAGGACGCCGAACACGAGAAGGATCACGAGCGTCGCGATGGAATAGAGGCGGAACCGCCGTCCGAATGCCGTCGCGCCGAATCCGATCGCGAGCAGCATGAGAAAGACCGACACGCCTCCGAGGAGGATGTGCAGGGTGTCGCCCAGCGTGCCTCCGCCGGCTGCCAGGACCGCACGGGAGTGCATCGGGGCGAACGGCCAGCCCACGACGCCGAGAGCGCCGAAGGCGAGGATCGAGCCCGCCACGATGCGCAGGGCACGGTTGCGGCCGGCCGATTGCCAGACGCCCCATCCGAAGCCGATCACGAGCAACGTGTACGGGATGCAGAGCAGCTCCCAGAGCCGTCGCGTCGGCGCGCCGATGGCGGACAGCTCGCTGATCGTTCGCGAAGCCGAGCTGTAGCCCTCCCATTGCGTTGCCACGAACGCGGTGATGGCGGCGTAGTACACCGCCGACAGGATGCCGCCGACGAGCAGCGCTCGTCGGAGCGTCTCTCCTCGCCGAACCGGCTGGCCTATCCGCTGATCCTGGTCCCGAGAGAACCCGATCGCCGCCATCTCGCCTCCTCGAACCGACCGCAGCCGCGGTGACACCACCTCGAAGGTGGTGTGATGGGAGTCACCCGTATGTAGGGCGAGGGCGGTTGCTCTGTAAGGAAACCCGCGACCGAGTTGATCGGCCGGTCAGCGCAGGCGAGGCGATGGACGCTCAGAGGGGCGGTCGATCGTGCGTTCCATGCGCCCAGATCCCGCGTCCCATCCGCCAGGACGTGTACACTTCCGTGCGCTGGTGGAAGAGCGTGCGCGACCCGGCGATGCGGCGCCAGAAGACGCCGCGAGTCGGGATGAGCAGCCACACGCTCCGGCCTGACGGGGGCATCATGAAATCCACCTCGCCTCCCGCATGCTCGTCCGGGCGCGGAGTGCGGTAGCGCCAGCGCGCGGACAGGAGCACGGTGTCCGCCGAGATGGCGAGCGTTCCTTCCAGATAGGTGCGTCCGTGCCCGCGCTCGCTGCCGCAGAAGGCGATGGTGAACGCGCCGCCCGCCTCGTGCCACGACGAGAGGGTGTGGCGGCATCCGAACCCCTCTTCCACGCACCGGAAAGGCAGCCGGTTCCGAGCGTCCCACGCCGTGGCGCGTGAGAAGACGCGGAGAGAACCCGCCCTTGCGCTGCGAGTGCGGCCGCTAGGCGACGTGATCGCTGTCCACCTGGACGAGCACGAACTCGTTGCCGTACAGATCGGTCACATGGGCGAACATCGTACCCTGCGCCTCTTGCACGGGGCGGCGCACCATGCCGCCGGCGCGCTCGACGCGGGCGACCGCCCCGCGACAATCGGTGGTGTAGATCACCGCAAGCGGCTGGGCGCCGGCCTGCCGGCCGACCCGAGCCTGATCCTCGGACGTGGTCGCCTGGAAAAACCAGATCCCCGTGGGGGCGCGACAGGCGGGCATCACAGCGCCGCCGTCAGGCGCGTCACCCGGGAGCCCGGCGTGCAGGAAGCGCGCACCTCTCTCGTGGCGCTGGTCAAATCGGACATACGGGGGTGACGGAGTCGTCCGAACGACCGAGATAATACACGGCCGGATTCGGCACTTTGCGGCATGGGCCGAGATCGAGCGGGCGATCGCGGCGGCGACCGCGTAGGTGCGCCATTCTCCGTGCGGCAGGCCCCCGCTGGCTCGCATCTGGCTGGAGGTGAGCGCGCCGACAGGACGACAGGAACTCTACATGCTGGCCGCCGTCGTACGCACGACGAAGCTTCCCTCCGGCGAGCGCGTGCCGGTCCTCGGGCAGGGGACGTGGCACCTCGCCGAGCACGCGCATCGCCGCGCCGAGGAGATCGCCGCGATCCGCCTCGGGCTCGACCTCGGCATGACGCTGATCGACACCGCCGAGATGTACGCCGACGGCGCGGCGGAGGAGCTCGTCGGCGAAGCGATCGCCGGGCGCCGGGAGGAGGTCTTCCTCGTGAGCAAGGTCCTGCCGCAGCATGCGACCCGGCGCGGCACGATCGCCGCGTGCGAGCGCAGCCTGCGGCGCCTCGGGACGGACTGGGTCGATCTCTACCTCCTGCACTGGCGCGGCACGGTGCCGCTGGAGGAGACGCTCGATGGGTTCAGGGCGCTCGAGCGCGCGAACCGAATCCGCCACTGGGGCGTCAGCAACTTCGACGTCTCGGACATGGAGGAGCTCGTCGGCTTGCCGGGCGGCACGGCCGTCGCGACCGATCAGGTGCTGTACAACCTCTCGCGGCGCGGGATCGAGTGGGATCTGCTGCCGTGGTGCTTCGGGCGCGGGATTCCCATCATGGCTTACTCGCCGATCGAGCAGGGACGCCTGCTCGGCGATCGCACGCTGCGGGAGGTGGCGGCCCGGCACGGCGCCACGCCGGCACAGGTAGCGCTCGCGTGGGTGCTCCGGCGGGACGGCATCATCGCCATCCCCCGCGCGGGGACGCCGGAGCACGTGCGCGAGAACCGCGCCGCGCTCGAGCTCCAGCTCACGGCGCAGGATCTCGCGGCACTCGACCGGGCCTTCCCGCCGCCGGACGGGCCGCGCCCGCTCGAGATGCTCTGACGTGAAGCTGGTAGACAGGGCGGAAACGCACGGTGCCGAACGGGGGCTCCGACGGCTCGAGGCGTTCTCGGATGCGGTCTTCGCGATCGCCCTCACGCTCCCCATCGTCGAGACCAAGCCGCCGGGAGCGCCGGCCGGGCCGAGGGTCGGGGCGAGCCTGCTCCGCGCGATCGCCGGCCAGTGGCGCGATCAACTCGCGCTGCTGCTGAGCTTCCTCGCGATCGGCGTCTACTGGCTGCAGCACCACAACAGCGGCCGCATCTTCGTCAAGAGCGACTACGCCTTCGGCGTGATCAATCTCGGCTTCCTCCTCGCCGTGACGGCGCTTCCTTATCCGCTGCGACTCTGGTGCTACCACTTCGGGACGGTTCACGAACGAGCGGCGAGCATCGTGCTCACGATCGCGCTTCTCATGCCGCCGCTGTTCTGGCTCGTGAAATGGGTCTACGCGATGGGCGGTTTGCGGCTCATGGACGAGCGCCTGGCGCCCGATTTCATCTTCCAGATGACCCGGCGCTACGCGATCGCCACTGGCCTCCATGCCGCGGCAGTTCCGATCGCCGTGGTGGCACCGCGGCTCGGCGTCGCGCTCGCCCTCGGTGTGATCACGTCGTTCCTGGTGCCCCTGCCCAAGCCCCGCTACAAGCCCGGACAGGAGCCGGAGGAGAGAGAAGTCTCGACCGAGTGAGAGTCACCCCACCGCCTCACGACGATTCGGCGGCGAAATCCAGCCCAACGTCCAGCGCCGGCGCCGAGTGCGTGAGCGCGCCGACGGAGATGCGGTCCACCCCCGTCTCGGCGATCGCCCGCGCGGTCTCGAGCGAGATGCCGCCGGAGGCCTCGAGCTGGACCCGTCCGGCGACGAGCGCCACGCACCGCCGCATGTCGTCGAGAGACATGTTGTCGAGCAGGATGATGTCGGGCGCCGCGCCGAGGGCGGCCTCCACCTGTGCCACGGTGTCGCACTCCACCTCCACCAGCGCGGTCGCGGGCGCGAGCTCGCGCGCGCGGCGCACCGCTACGACGACGTCACCTCCCACCGCCGCGATGTGGTTGTCCTTGATCAACACCGCGGCCGCGAGGTCGGGGCGGTGGCTCTCGCCGCCGCCCAGCCGCACGGCCCACTTCTCGAGGGCGCGGAGCCCCGGCGTGGTCTTGCGGGTGTCGAGGATGCAGGCGCGCGTGCCGCGCACGGCATCCACGTAGCGGGCGGTGAGGGTGGCGATGCCGGAGAGGCGTTGAACGAAGTTGAGCGCCACGCGCTCGGCGGAGAGGATCGCCCGTGCGGGGCCGTCGATCTCCATGACCGCATCGCCGCGCGCCACATGCGCGCCATCGGACACGAGCGCGCGGGCGCGCGCCGTCCGGTCGAGCTGGCTGAACGCCGCGGCCGCGAGCGGGAGGCCGGCGACCACCCCGGCCGCGCGCGCCACCATCCGCGCGCTCGCGCGGGCGGATGGGTCCACCGTGGCGCGGGTGGTCACGTCGTCGAACGCGCGATCCTCCTCGAGCGCGGCGCGAACCAGTGCGTCGAGCGCGTCCGGCGCGAGGGGGAGGGGAACGGCGGCGCGCTCCGGCGCGAGCCCCGCGCTCATTCGCCCGCCACCGCCGCGGGGACGCGCCCGGCCGCCGCGCTCGCGCCCACGGAGAGCATGCGGTCGATCGCCAGCCGCGCGCGCGCGGCGACCGGTTCGGGGACGGTGATGCGGTGCTCCATCCGCTCGAGCGACCGGTGGAGCTTGGGGAGGGTGGTGAGCTTCATGTACTGGCACGACGCGCGGTCGTCGGCGGCGAGGAAGCGCTTGTCCGGGTACGCCTTCCGCAGCCGGTGCAGGATCCCCACCTCGGTGGCGACGATGAACTCGTCGGCATCGCTCGCGCCGGGCCGGCGCATCATCCCCTCGGTGCTGAGGACGTGCACGCCCGCGGGCTCGATGTCGCCGGCGCTCAT
>CAMLEQ010000123.1 GCA_946479015.1 uncultured Gemmatimonadota bacterium
TCTCGCCGGCGCCGGCGTGCTCGCGCGGCGACGCCCCGCCGCGGGGCTCTGGGCCAGGGCGGCCGGCGACGTGATGGACCTGGCCCTGCTCGGCGCCGCGGCCAGACGGAGCAAGCGCCGGAAGCAGATCGCCGCGGCGATGGGGTTCGTGCTCGCGATCGGCGCGATGGACGTCCTGTTCGCCCGCCGGATGCAGCGGGCGTAGCCCCTCGCTCCCCACGCGCTCCCGCCCCCGCGCGGGCGCGCTCGCGATACCGCGGCGTGCCGGGCATCCGTCACCGCCCGGCGCGCCGCCAGTGGCGAATCTCGGGCTTTCCCTCCATCCTCAAGGCCGACGATTGGAGGCGGGGCCCGAACGCCCCGCGCCCCGACCTGCCGACCGGCGTGGCTCCGCACGCCGGCGCGCCCGCCGCGCACCCGCTCACGACCACGACAATGGGAACCAGAGACCCACGCGTCGACGACTACATCGCTCGCTCCGCGGAGTTCGCGCGCCCCATCCTCACGCACCTGCGCGAGGTGGTGCACGCCGCCTGTCCGGACGTGGCGGAAACGATCAAATGGGGCTTCCCACACTTCATGCACCAGGGGATCCTGTGCAGCACGGCGGCGTTCAAGGAGCACTGCGCCCTCAACTTCTGGAAGGGCGCGCTCGTGATCGGGCACGGCGCCGACGGCGACTCGGAGGAGGCGATGGGACAGTTCGGGCGCATCACGATGCTCGCCGATCTGCCATCGGCGCAGGTGCTCTCCGGGTACGTGAGGAAAGCGATGGCGCTGAACGAGAGCGGCACGAAGGCACCGGCGCGCAAGAAGGCGTCACCGAAGCCGGCGCTGGCCGTGCCGGACGATCTCGCCGGCGCGCTGCGGAAGAGTCGGAAGGCGGCGGCGACGTTCGAGGCGTTCAGTCCGAGCCAGCGGCGGGAATACATCGAGTGGATCACGGAAGCGAAGGGAGAGGGGACGCGCGCGCGGCGGCTGGCGACCACCATCGAGTGGCTCGCGGAAGGGAAGCCGCGGAACTGGAAGTACATGAGGGGGCGCTGACGTGCGGCGGCCGATGATGATGCGCGACGTGGCCCGCGCGTGGACGGTGGTGGCGCTCGCGGCGTGCGCGCGCGCGGCGCATCCGGCGCACGAGGGGGCGGGGATGGCGGCTCCGCGCGCCCCGGCTGCGAGCGCGCCGGTGCTGGTGACACAGCGCAGCGGCACCACGGCGCTCCTGCAGGCGGTGAGCGTGGTGGATGCGCGTACGGTGTGGGTGAGTGGACACCAGGGCACGTGGGCGCGCACCCTCGACGGCGGCGCCACGTGGGAGACGGGACGTGTGCCGGGCGCGGACACGCTGCAATTCCGCGACGTGCAGGCGATGAGCGCGGACACGGCCCTGCTGCTCGGCGCGGGGAACGGCGATCTGTCGCGCATCTACCGCACCACCGATGGCGGCCGACACTGGTCGCTGCGATGGGTGAACGACGAGCCGCGCGCCTTCTTCGACTGCTTCGCGTTCTGGGATGCGCGACGCGGACTCGCTTTCAGCGATGCGGTGGACGGCGCGCAGATGGTGCTGGCCACCACCGATGGGGGCGTGCGATGGGAGCGCATCCCGCCGGCGTCGCTCCCCGCGGCGCTGCCTGACGAGGGCAGCTTCGCCGCCAGCGGCACCTGCGTCGCCACGGCGGGGGAGGGCGACGCGTGGATCGGGCTGGGGAACACCTCGGCCGCGCGCGTGCTGCGCACCCGCGACGGCGGGCGGAGCTGGAGCGCGTCCGTGGTGCCGGTGGCGAGCGGCACCGCGGCGGGGATCGCGTCGGTGATCTTCCGCGATACGCTGCACGGCGTGGCGCTCGGCGGCGAGATCGGCAAGCCCGTGGGGCGGGGCGACTACGTGGCGCGGACTGCGGACGGCGGCCGCACGTGGAGCGTCGGCGGGCGTCCGACGTTCGCCGGCGCCGTCTACGGCGCGGCGTACGTACCCGGAGCGCCGACGCCGACGATCGTGGCCGTGGGCCCCGGCGGGATGGACCTGTCCACCGATGACGGAGGGCACTGGGCGCGGCTCGACACCCTCGCCTACTGGAGCGTCGGCTTCGCGTCGCCCGCGGCAGGGTGGGCGGTGGGGCCGGGGGGGAGGATCGTGAAGGTCGTGCTCGCGGGGGCGAGCGCATCGGCGAGCCGATGACCACGCCGATGCGCTCGCGCCTGGTCTGCTGCTTCGTGCTCGCGCTCGCCGCGGCGGCGGCCGGCTCGGCGCGCGCGCAGGAGATCCCGAAGAGCCAGCTCGGCACCGTCACGCAGATGGTGGGCGCCGCGCGCATCGAGATCGTGTATCGCCGCCCGGTGGCGCGCGGACGGCAGTTGTTCGGCGCACTCGTCCCCTGGGGGCGGGTGTGGACGCCGAGCGCCGATTCGGCGGCGGTGCTCACTGTGAGCGCGCCGATCATCGTGAACGGCGGCGCGCTCCCGGCGGGGAGCTACAGCGTGTGGGCCGTCCCCGGTGAGCGGGAGTGGACGGTGATCTTCAACGCCGTGGCGCACACGTTCCATCTGCGGTATCCGGAGGGGCGCGAGGTGCTGCGCGTGCGCGCCACCCCCAGGAGCGGCGAGCCGGTGGAGACGCTCGCCTTCGACTTCCCCGTCGTGGATGCCGACTCCGCCACGCTCGTGCTCCGGTGGGGGACGACGGTGGTGCCGATGACCATCCGGGCGCAGGCTCGTTAGGCGACCCGCGGCGCGCACGCCCACGTGGCCGAACGGCGCTCGGCGACCGCGCACCGCCGCGGCCGCCGTCGAAAGTTTCCTCGACAATCGCGACGGCCGCTATATCTTCGTGCGGGCACGGACGGCCGCACCTGCGGGTAGTCACGGTGGCGCGTCTGCGCGACCCCGGCCGTCCTCGTACGCGGGAGGCGCCATGTTCGCCACCATTCGCCGGTACACCGTCGCTCCGGGCGCCATACGCCAGATGGTCCCCCAGGTCGAGACGGAGTTCCTCCCCCGCATCCGCACGATCGCCGGCTTCCACGGCTACGAGATGATGGAGGGCGGCCAGGAAAATGGCCGCGACGTGCTGACCACCATCAGCCTGTTCGACACGCGCGAGGGCGCCGAGGAGTCAGGGCGCGTGGCTGCCTCATGGGTCTCCGATCGCCTGGCCGACCTGGACATCCGGCCGGTGAGCGTGACGACCGGAGAAGTGCTGCTGTCGAGTCAGCTCGCGGCGGCGACGGGGACGTAGGGGAGGTGAGTAGGACCTGATGGCTGGAACACCAAACAACGCGTGTGGCGTGTAGGGAACTGACGGGACGAGGAGAGAGGTAGAGCGCGTGTAGGCTCGGCTGTAGGCGGACTCTCTACATCCCGCCCTACACGCGCCCTACCCACCTCCTCTCGCCTACCACCGCCTTCTACACGCCACACGCGTTCCATGGTGGTCCAGCAACTCACCCCTCTTCCCAATCTCCGAGTGCTCTCCTGACATCCACGAGCTGCCCCACGTGATACGCTCCGTGATCCGCGACCAGGAGGAGCTCCCGCAGGTAGGTCTGCCCGCTGCCATGGGGGATCTTCGCGAACAGGTCCACCTTCTCGTCGGTCGCGAGGCGCTGCAGCGCCGCGCGGTCGGCGCGCACGGCGGCGATGCTCTGCTCCCACGCCGCCGGCGATGGCGGCGCCGGCGTCGGCGGCCAGTAGTCGTCGGGCCAGCGCGGCTCCGTGTACCCAGGGTCCCGGCAGAAATCGAGGATGTCGCGCTGCGTGAGGCGCAGATGCTCGAGCAGCTGCCACGGCGTGTGCACGAGCCCGTCGGGCGTCGCGCCGCGAAGCTGCTCGGGCACGTCCTGCACGGCCCGGTCGAATCCCACGTGGGCATCGCGCCAGTCGAGGAAGCGCGAGAGCTGCGCGCGGAGCTCGTGAAGCTGGTCCATGGCGTCCCCTCCTGTGCGTGAGCGGCGGGACACGGCGACCGCCCGCGTGGCGGCGCGCCGGCTCGCTCATACTGTCGTGCGGCCGTCCGGAGCGATAGACGCATTTTGCCGTACGAGATGCCGGCAGCGACGAGCCCGGGTCGCCGCGTTCGGCGGAAACCGGTGGCGGTGCGCCGACGTAGGGTGATGCGACCATTCCACCGGAGCGTGCTTCGTGATCGCCGCCATCCTGCGCCTCTTCGCCCTGCGTCCCCTCTTCACGCTGGCGATCTTCGGCATCCCGCTGCTCGTGCTCGTCGCGGTGGGGTTGTTCACGATTCTCGCCCTCAAGTTCATCATCTTCATCGTCCTCCCCATCGCGCTGGTGGTCTGGCTGGTGCGACGGATGCTCCGTCCCGGAAGCGACGCGGCGTGAGGCACGCGCGCTTTCGTCGTCCCGGGCGCTGACCGCCGCCCATGGCCGTCTCGCCCGGCTTCCGCGAGTACGCGCTCGAGCAGCTCGCGCGTGTCGTGCCCGGCGGCGTACGCGCGCGGGCGATGTTCGGCGGCGTCGGGATCTACGCCGGCGCGCGATTCTTCGCCCTGCTCGCGGGCGACGCGCTCTACCTCAAGGGCGACGACGTCACGCGCGGCGACTTCGCACGCGCGGGGATGGCGCCGTTCGTCCCCGGCGGCGATCCGGCGCAGGCCATGAGCTACTTCGAGGTGCCGCCGGAGATCCTCGACGACGTCGACGCGCTCGCGCCGTGGGTGGATCGGGCCCTCGCCGCCGCGGAGCGGAAGGGACGACGCCCGGCGCGCAAGCGCCGGGGGTGAGGGGCTGATCGGGGCAGGCCGCGGTGCGCGCCCGTGCTGGTGTCGTCCTTGCGCCACCTCCGTCGCATGCTCCGCTGGATCTATCACCTGGCGATGTCGCTCGGCCCCGTGGGTGTGGGGCTGCTCATGGCGATCGAGAACGTGGTGCTCCCGCTTCCCTCCGAGCTGATCATGCCGCTCGGCGGGTTCATCGCCGCGCGTGGGCGCGCACCCCTCTGGTGGGTGATCGTGGCCGGCACCGTGGGCTCGGTGGTCGGCGCGCTCCCCGTGTGGGCGGTGGGACGGTGGGCGGGAGAGGAGAAGGTCCTCGCGTGGATCGACCGGCACGGGCGCTGGCTGCTGCTCCAGTGCCGCGATCTCGAGCGCGCGAAGCAGTGGTTCCATCGCCACGGCGCGCTCGCGGTGACGCTCGGACAGCTCGTGCCCGGCGTCCGCGGGCTGATCTCCCTCCCGGCGGGGTTCGCCGGGATGGGCGCGCTCCCCTTCGCGCTCTACAACGCGCTCGGCACGCTGGTCTGGTGCACCGTGCTCGCCGCCGCGGGCTACGAGCTCGGCGCGCACTTCGCGGCCGTGCACCGCGCGCTCGGCCCGGTGGGGTGGGGGGCGCTCGGAGCGCTCGTGCTCGCCGCCGGCGTGTGGCTGCTGCGTCGTCGCCGGCGCATGGCGCACTGACGGGCTCGCGACGGCGCGCTCTTGCGCGGCATGCCGACGGATCGTACACTCTCCACCTACCAGGTAAGTGGAACAGGTAGGTGGACCACTCGCGACGCCCCGCCGCCATGCCCAGGACTCCGACCGATCTGCTCTACGGCACGCTCGACGTGCTCGTCCTCAAGACCCTCTCGTGGCAGCCCATGCACGGCTACGCCATCTCGAGCTGGATCAGCCAGCGCACGGATGGCGCGCTCGACATCGATGATGCCGCGCTCTACAAGGCGCTCCACCGCCTCGAGGAGCAGGGGTGCATCGAGAGCGAGTGGGGGCTCTCCGAGAACAATCGCCGCGCGCGCTACTACCAGCTCACCGCCCACGGACGGCGGCAGCTCCGCGCCGAGAGCTCGGTGTGGCGCGCGTACGCCTCGGCCGTGAGCCGCGTGCTCGAGGCGTCCGCGTAGGGGGCCGCCGCCGTGCCGCGCGTTCCCGGAATCCGCCGGGCGTTCCGGCTCGCCCTCCGCCGCCACGCCGACCGCGAGGTGGCGGAGGAGTTCGCGTTCCACCTCGAGATGCGCGCCCGCGAGCTGGAGGCGCGCGGATGGGCCCCCGATGCCGCGCGCGCGGAGGCGCTGCGCCGCTTCGGCGATCTCGAGGATGCTCGCACCTATTGTCGCCGCGCCGATGAGCGGCGGGAGAGACACGCCATGCGCGTCGAGTGGCTCCAGGAGCTCCGGCAGGACGCGGCGTTCGCGTTGCGCACGCTGCGCAAGACCCCCGGGTTCACCATCGTGGCGATCCTCACGCTCGCGCTGGGGATCGGCGCGAACACCGCGATCTTCTCCGTGGTGCGCGGTATCCTCCTCCGCCCGCTGCCGTTCGCGGAGCCCTCGCGGCTGGTGATGGTGCCCGCGCTCTACGACGGGCGTCGCAGCACCGTGTCGCCCGCGAACTTCGTGGACTGGCGCGCACAGAACGCGTCGTTCACCGGCATGGCGGCGCTGACGGGCAGCTCGGTGGTCCTCACCGGTGCCGGCGATCCGGAGCGGCTGGTGGGCTACGAGGTGAGCCGCGACTTTCTCGGCATCCTCGGCGTGCCGGCGCTCCTGGGACGGAGCGTGTTCACGCCGGAGGAGGGGGCGTGGAAGGGGCCGCACGTGGCGATGCTGCGCGAGTCGCTCTGGCGAACCCGCTTCGGCGCGAACCCGCGAATCATCGGCGCCACCGTGGTGCTCGATGGGGTGCCCTCCACGGTGGTCGGCATCATCCCGGACGCGTCCGCGTGGCCGTCGAAGGCGCAGATCTGGCGTCCGTTGGCGTTCGATCCGGAGTGGCTCCCGAAGAGTCGCGGCGCGGTGTACCTGAGCGTGGTCGCGCGTCTCCGCCCCGGCGTGACGCTCGAGCGCGCCGGGGCGGACATGCGCGCGATCTCGCGACGGTTGGAGGCGCAGTATCCGAAGGACGACACGCACGCCAGCGCCGGCGTGGTCCCGCTCCACGAGTGGGTCGTGGGGGAGCTGCGCACGCCGTTGCTCGTGCTCCTCGGCGCGGTCGGCTTCGTGCTGCTCATCGCGTGCGCGAACGTCGCCAACCTCTTCCTGGTCCGTGCCACGGCGCGCGAGCCGGAGATCGCGGTGCGCACGGCGCTCGGCGCCGGACGCGCGCGCCTCCTGCGCCAGCTCGTCACCGAGAGCATGGTGCTCGCCGCGATCGGGGGCGCGGGGGGCGTGCTGTTCGCGCTGTGGGGGACGCGGGCGCTGGTTCGCCTCGCGCCGCCCAGCATCCCCCGTCTGGATGCCGTGCACATGGATGCGGCGGTGCTGGGCTTCACCGTGCTCGTGGCGGTGCTCACGGGGCTCGTGTTCGGGCTCCTCCCCGCGCGTCAGGTGGCGCGCCCCGGGCTCGCGAGCACGTTGCGCGAGGGCGGGCGCGGGGCGCGCACGCGACCGGGAAGCCAGCGCGCGCGCGCCGTGCTCGTGGTGTCGGAGGTCGCGCTCGCGGTGATGCTCCTCGCCGGCGCGGGGCTGCTCATCCGGAGCTTCCGCCAGCTCGTGGAGGTGGACCCCGGCTTCCGCACGGAGAGCGCGGTGTCGTTCACGCTCGACCTTCCGGACTCCAGGTACGAGGCGCCCGCGAAGCAGCGCGCGCTGCTGCACGAGCTGAGCGACCGCCTGCGAGCCATCCCCGGGGTGCGCTCGGTGGGGGCATCGTTCGGCATGCCCCTCACCGGCCAGTCGTTCAGCCTGAGCTTCGACGTCGAAGGGCGCCCGCCCGCGAAGCCGGGGGAGGAGCCGTCCATGGAGGTGCGGATGGCGACGCCGGACTTCTTCCCCACCATGGGGATTCCCGTGGTGCGCGGGCGCGGCTTCACCGCCCAGGATCGAGAGGGCACGAGACAGGTCCTGCTCATCAGCGAGGCGGCGGCCGCCCGGTTCTTCCCCGGCGAGGACCCGATCGGCAAGCGGCTGATCCTGGGGTGGACGCGCGACAGCGTGCGGCTGGGCGGGGAGATCGTCGGCGTGGTGGGGGACGTGCGCGAGTCCTCGCTCGCCGAGGCGCCGGAGCCGATGGTGTACGCTCCGTTCGACCAGTGGCCGATCGGCGGCTTCACCGTGGTGCTGCGGACGGCGCGCGCGAGCGATGCGGTGCTCGGCGCCGCGCGCGCCGCGGTCCACGACATCGATCCCGACCTGGCGCTGTACTCGATGCGGTCGCTGGACGATCTGGTGGCGTCGTCGGTGTCGCAGCCGCGCTTCTACATGTCGCTCCTCGCGGCGTTCGCTGTGGTCGCGCTCGCGCTGTCCGGGATCGGGATCTACGGCGTCATCGCCTATCTCGTGAGCCAGCGCGCGCGGGAGATCGGCATCCGCATCGCGCTCGGCGCATCGCGCGAGCACGTGGTGCGCATGGTGGTGCGGCAGGGCGCGGCGATGGCCGTCGCGGGGATCGCCATCGGCCTCGCGGGCGCGCTCGTGCTCACCCGGTTGATGACGAGCCTCCTGTTCGGCGTGAAGCCCTCCGACCCGGTCACCTTCGCCGCGGTGGCGGTGGTGCTCGGGGCGGTGGCGCTGGCCGCGAGCTGGATCCCCGCGCGGCGCGCCGCGCGCGTGGACCCGGCGCTGGCGATGCGCGCGGAGTGAGGGCGGGGATCGGCGGCAGGGCGAAGTAGATTTCGCGCGGGGGCCCGCGCGAGCGCGGGCCCCCGACGGATGCGAACGATCGTCGCCGCCATGGCCCGGCGCCGGTCCGACGCGCACATTGAACGCCGATCACTCTGCCCGCGCGCGCCCGTCCGGGGCGCGCGCCGCCACCTCCGGGAGGCTTGCCCCGTGCCGCACTTCTCTCCGATCGACCGCCGGTTCCGCGAGTCCACGTCGCCGCGCCGCGGCTTCCTCGGCCAACTGCTCGGCGGCGTCGCGGCCGCGGCGCTGGGCGCGATGAGCGGCGCGCCGCTCGCCGCGCAATCGCCGGCCCGGCCCACGGCGTCACCGCGTGGTGACACGCTCCCGCCGTCGCCGACGCCCCGTGACGGGGACACGTTCTTCCCCGAGCCGCGCGGGGGGTGGGACATGTCGTGGACGGAGAAGATCACCGGCCGCCACCGCCAGGTGTTCGACGCGCCCGAGGTGGCCGAAGGGACGGCGCTCCATCAGGCGCGCATGTTCCTGGCGGGGTACGAGGAGGTCTACGGCGCGAAGGGCGCCGACGTGAACGCGGTGCTCGTCTTCCGCCACCGCGCGGTGCCGGTGGTGCTCGACGACGCGATGTGGGCGAAGTACCCCGTGCTCGCGCGACGGTCCGGGAAGCTCAAGGATCCCACCACGGGGAAGTCCGCGCGGCGGAACCCGTTCCTCGGCGCGAAGCCCGGCGACAAGTACGCGCTCGTGTGGCCGGATGGCGGCCTCGACACGCTGATCGGGAAGGGAGCGATCGTGCTCGTGTGCAACGTCGCCCTCATGGCGCTCGCCGGGGTGATCGCGAAGGACACGAAGCAGACGCAGAGCGCCGTCGCGGACGAGCTGAAGGGCGCGCTGGTGCCGGGAGTGATCCGCATGCCCTCCGGCGTGTTCGCGGTGACGCGCGCGGAGGAGGCGGGGTGCCATTACATCCGGGGGACGTGAGGCGCGAAGGGGGGTGTAGGGTGTAGTCGCTGGACCACTATGGAACGCGTGTGGCGTGTGGGAGACTGACGGGAAGAGGAGATGGGTAGAGCGCGTGTAGGCTCGGCGGTAGGCGGACTCTCTC
>CAMLEQ010000124.1 GCA_946479015.1 uncultured Gemmatimonadota bacterium
CGCGCGATGCCCGGTGCCGCGACGGCGCTCGCCGCCGCGCGCTCGGCGGCGCGCGCCGCGCGTCCCAATCCCGGTCGCCTCTCGCGCCCCGAGCGCGATGTGGAGGCACTCGTCAGGCAGCTATTGGCGCCCGACGCCGCGCGCGCACTGCCGGCGGAGCTCGCGCCGCGCGCCACCGCCGAGGAGTCGCTCGCGTGGGCGCGCGAGATGGCCCGGCGCATCCGCGAGCGGCACGGTCACGAGGGCGTACGCTACCGGGGCGTTCCGCCGGTGCCGCACTGGGGAACGGTGCGCGCGGCGCGCGAGGGCGCGGGCGCGCTCGCGCCGTCGCCGATGGTGGCCGAGGAGGCGATGGACGCCCTGCGCCATCGCATCGAGCTGCCGGTGAAGGGCACGCGCGCGGAAGCACGGGAGCCCGGCGAGAGCGGCGAGGAAGGACCGCAGGGGTACGCCGACTCGCGCGGGCGGAGAGTGGAGCACGAGCGCGGCGCGCCGGTGCGCGCCGAGTCGAGCGGCGGCGAGGAGGGGAGCGATGCCGGCGATGCGCCGGAGGCGGAGGTCGAGCAGCGGCCCATCCCCCCGGGGGTATTGCCGCAGGCGTCCCCCGCCGTTCGCGATGATGACGACACGTCGTCGGACACCGGCATTCCGTACCCCGAATGGGATGCGGGCGCGTCGCGCTACCGCCAGCGCGCGGTGCTCGTGCGCTCGCGCCGCCCGCGCGAGGGGGACCCGGCGTGGGGGAGCGCGGTGCGACGGGAGCACGCGGCGCTCGTGCGGCAGGTGCGGCAGCGCTTCGAGATGCTGCGCGCGCGCCGGACGCGCCTCGGCCACCAGCGCGACGGCGACGAGCTCGACCTGAGCGCGTGCGTGCGCGCGATGGTGGACCGCCGCACGGGGCACGGCGTCGACGACCGGCTGTACCTGTCCGTACGCCCGGCGCGGCAGAGCATCGCCATCGCGCTGCTCGTGGACGTGAGCGGGTCCACGGACACGCAGGTCACCGTGACGCGGCAGGTGATCGACGTGGAGAAGGTGGCGCTGCTGCTCGCGGGGGAGGCGCTGGACGCGCTCGGCGATCCGTACACGATGCTCGCCTTCTCCAGCCGCGGCGCATCGCGCGTGCACATCACCACGGTGAAGGACTTCACGGAGCCGAGCGGGGACGCGGTGCGGCGGCGCATCGCGGCGCTCCGCCCCGGGGGGAACACGCGCCTCGGCGCCGCCGTGCGGCACGCGACGTCGCTGCTCGTGAGCCAGAACGCCGGGCACCGGCTGCTGCTCATCCTCTCCGACGGCCGCCCCAACGACAGCGACGGCTACCACGAGCGCTACGGCGTGGAGGACGCGCGGCAGTCGATCCTCGAGGCGCGCGCGAGCGCCGTGTTCCCGTTCTGCCTCACCGTCGACCACGAGGGAGCGTCGTACCTGCCGCGGATCTTCGGCGCGGCGGGGCATACGATCCTCCGCGATCCGGAGCACCTCCCGCTGGCGCTCCTACAGGTGGTGCGGCACCTGCTGGCGACGTGAGCGGATGGGCCGGCCGTATTGTCACTGAAGCGATCTTCATGTCACCGACTGATACTCGTGCCTGATCACTCTCGCGGAATTCACTGGTGACATCTTCGAAAGACGAGGTGCGCATTCGCGTCCTCACGAATCGCGACATCGGGCATGGCCATTGGGCTCGAGCGTTGCTTGCCGTACTCGCACGACATGAGGGCTGGATGCCCACTCGGTTTGGTCAATATGAACCGCTGCGACATCGGTATGCGGATGGAGGTGCGGCGGCGTTCGAGCGTTGCTGGCTCGCCGAACCGGCGACTGGAGACGTCATCTTCAAGACCGGTCCCACGATCGGCGGCTTGGGATGGGTTCGCTGGCGGCGCGCCTGGAATCAAACCTTCAATTCGGCATCGCTGTACCTGCCGGTCGCGAAACTGAAGGCCGTGGGGACTGACGTGGTCCTACGGCTCGCCGAGGATCTCTTTTGCACCCTGGGTGGCACGTACGGTATGGTCACGACCGACGGCGAGTTCCAGTCTCAGCATTGCCTTGACGAGACGGACACGAACGTTCACGGCGTGCACCTCGAAGAGCAGATCCCAGGAGTGTACTTCGCCAATTTCTTTGGACCGGAACTGGTGAAATTCCTCGGGGCGGACCGTCTCGCTTCATGTCCAGCGGTGAGCAACAAGGCCCTGCCCGGCGGCGGATGGTGCACCGCGACTGCTGAGTCGCCTCTCGACTGGGCGGATCAAGGCGCACTGGACCTGAAGCGACGGGTGCGCTCCCATCTGGGTGAGCGTAAGTTCTTCGACATCGAAGAGCCGAATGCCGCTACCGTAGCGCCATTGTACGACTTCAGCGAGGTGCGCGTGGGCGAGCGTCCGTAGCTGGCGAGCTCACCCTCGATCTCGGAGAAGTTCTTCCCGACGGCGAGCGCTGCTCGCGGGTTCCTCGACAACCGTGAGACATGGGTGGAGCGCCTCCGCTCGCGGCTGCGTAACACCACCTTGGATGTCTCGCCATCCAGCCTACGCGTGTTGGACGCACATCTGACCGGAGTAGCTGCTGAGGAGGAACACCCCATTCCACGCGAGCTGGTATTAGAAGTCACCGCATACTTTGGCGAGGTGGTGCGACGAGCCTTGAATGGGACTTGGGGAATCGACTCACGGGACGACAAGATGCCGACGGTGCGCTTGCCAAACAGCGACGCGGAATACCCCCTAGTGCGCGCCATCAAGCTCGTGCAGGACGGAGACCGGCTCGCCGATTGGTTCGAATTCATCCAGAGAGGCGGGCAACGTCTGTTGGACTAGAGCAGTTTTCGTTTGAGTTGGGGGGTTAAAGTGCGAGGCATGCGGCGCCATAATGATCTGGCCGCCGTGATACCGCGGCACCCGTCACGTGGGCCGAACCGCTCCCGCAATGAGCGCGGGCATGATCTGCTGCGGTCACTTACCCCCGTCGGGCTCGCTACGCTCGTAGTGTGCTGCGCCCACCGCCATCCTGCGGCGCTGAAGCCGGGCGAGTCTGTCGATGCCCCCCCGGGCCTCGATAGCGCCGGAGCGGCCGCGTGGTTGCACCAGCAAGAGCGAGCCTGTCGCGGGCAGCTCGTTGTGGTGTACGGGAGCGGCGTCATCGTTTCGCGAGACACTGCCACCGGGCAGGAGAGCTCGCGCCCCGTGAGCGGTCTGCAGGGTGCGACGTGCACATCTCCGGACGATTCTCCGATCCGGACGGACTCGCTCGTCTACCATCTCCGGGCGCTGCCGGGTACGTACGATGCGTACGCGGTCGCGACGTACACGAACCGCACCGGGGCGCCGGTGCATTTCGCGCGCTGCACGCGCGAGTCGACCGAGCCGATCTCGCGTCTCCGCCGCTCCGGGGCCGACAGCACGATTGGGATCGCGGGCGGCATCGATTGGGCCTGCGCCGGGGGGGTACCGACAGGGGTCGTACGGCCGGGTGAGCGGCTCACGGCGCGGGTGTGGCTCGGGAGCTTGGAGTCACCGCATTCGGTGCCGCCCATTCGCCCCGAGGAGCGGGTGGGCCGCTTCCGAATCGAGTTCCGGCTGTGTGCTGCGCCCGAGGCCGATTCGGATGACTGCGAGCTGCTCCGGCGGGCGGCGCGGCAGTCGAACGAGTTCGACGTGCACTTCTGAAGCGGTTCCCGCTTCGGTTGGAGACAGGTGCGCCGCAGTTCTCGATGCCCATCCGGATCCGGACCCGGCGAGGGGCGCGGAGGTCCAGCGAATAGGTCGAGGCATCGCGGACAGTCCTGCCATGAAGGGGCAGACTGGCACCGGCGCCACAACCTCGCGCCTCGACTCTCCGACGCGAGCGGAAACCGCCTCGGTCAGCTTCGCAGAATTCGGTGAAGACGTAGTCCCGTCTCAGCGACTCCCCCGCCGTGGAGACGGACCGCAATCCACAGCGAAATCTCGGGGGCCCTGTGGCGTTGCTCAGCCACCTTCACTCTGCCCGCAGCGCGGTGCTCGGGTCCACCCGCGCCGCGCGCGTCGCCGCCCGCACGCACCCCGCCGCCGCCGTGACGAGACAGAGCGCCACCGCCGCGCCGATGGTCGCGGGGTCGCCAGGCCGGATGCCGGCGAGGAGCGCCGCCATCGCGCGCGCCGAGAGGTAGGCCACCACCACCCCGATCCCCACGCCGGCGAGCGCGAGCCCCAGCCCCTCCCGCAGCACGCGGCGGACGATGCTCCCCGCCTGCTCCCCCAGCGCCATGCGCACGCCGATCTCCCGAGAGCGCCGCGACACGGTGAGCCCGAGCAGCCCATGGATGCCGACGCCGGCGATGAGGAGCGCGATCGCCGAGAGCGCGCCGAGCAGCCGGAGCTGCGTCACGCGCGACGCCGTCTCGTCGGCCACGATCTCCGCCATCGTGCGGACGTTCGAGATCGGCTGCTCCGGATCCGCCGCGTGCACGATGCGCCGGATCGCCGGCAGCGGCGCGCCCGCGCCGCCCGACGTCCGCACGACCAGCTCCTTCGGCGGATACGCGATGAACGAGCTGTCCGGCATCTGTGCCGACGGGAGGTACACCTGCGGCTCGCTCTGCTGCTCCAGCCCGCGGAAGCGGACGTCGCCCACGACCCCGACGATCGTCCGCTCCCCCTGCGCGACGGTGAAGCGCTTTCCGATGGCAGGCTCGTTCGGCCAGTTGCGCCGGGCGAACGATTCGCTGACCACGGCGACGAGCGGGCTCGCGGGTCCGTCGGACGCGGTCACGTCGCGCCCCCGGCGCAGCGGGATCCCGAGCGTCGCGAAGTAGCGCGGCGTCACGAAGCGCAGGCTCACGCTGTTCGACGGATCGAGGACCACCGCTTCGCTCCCGGCGATCGACGTCGGCCAGATGCCGCCGCGCATGCTCAGCGGGAGACCGGTGACGTAGGCGGCGTCGCGCACGCCGGGGAGCGCGCGCACGTCGCGCAGCACGCGGTCGTAGAACTGCTCCCGGCGCGCGGTGATGGCGTACTTCGAGAAGGGGAGCGCGGTGCGCAGGGTGAGCACGCCGTCCGCGTGGAACCCCGGGTCGGTGCCCTGGATGCGCAGCGCCGCGCGGAGGAGCAGCCCCGACGAGACGAGCAGCACCACCGAGGCGGCGACCTCGATGACGACGAGCGCGGCGCGCACGCGCGCGGTGCGGCCGCCGCTCGCTCTCGTGCCGTCGCGCAGCGCATCGAGCGCCGTGCCGCGCCCGGCGGCCACGGCGGGCGCCACGCCGAAGGCGATCCCGGTGAGCCAGACGAGCACCACGGCGACGGCGAGCACGCGCAGGTCGATCCCCGGCTGCGCCGCCGTGGGGAGGGTGTCGGGCACCAGGCGCGCGAGGAGGGGGACGCCGGCCATCGCGACCGCGACGCCGGCGACGCCCCCGATGGCGGCGAGGGTGATGCTCTCCGTCAGGAGCTGCCGCACCAGCCGCTCGCGCCCCGCGCCGAGCGCCGCGCGCACCGCCAGCTCGTGCGAGCGGTGCGCGGCGCGCGTCAGGAGCAGGCTCGCGAGGTTGGCGCAGGCGAGGAGGAGGATGCAGAGGGCGGCGCCTCCCACGGCGAGCACGAGCAGGCGCGAGCGCTCGGAGAGCTGGTCGCGCAGTCCCACCACCAGCGCGCCGGTGCGCTCGTTCTCCTTCGGGTACTGCCGCTCGAGGCGTGCCGCGATCTCGGAGAACTCGCTCCGCGCCTGCGCGAGCGATGCGCCGCGACGGAGGCGCGCGACCACGTCGATGTAGGTGTCGGTGCGATCGACGAAATCCTGCTCGCGCAGGAGCAGGGGCACCCACGCATCGGTCTCGCGGTCGGGGAAGCGGAACGACGGCGGCATCACGCCGATCACGGTGTACGGCGCGCCGTCCAGCCGCACGACCGAGCCGATGACGTGCGGATCGCCGCCGAACTGCGACGCCCAGAGCGCGTGCCCGAGCACGACGACGTTGCCGTCCGCCGAGTCGCCCGGGGTGAACGTCCGGCCGGCGAACGCGGGGACGCCGAGCAGCGGAAACAGCTCCGGCGTCATCGCGACCGTCTGGAGGCGCCGGGGCTCAGCGGCACCGACGAGGTTCATCGCCCTCCCGGTGTACGCCCCCATGGATTCGACGGACCTCGCGCTCGCCTTCCAGTCGCGGTAGTTCGCGGGCGAGAGCTGGTTGCGGCCGTATCCCGCGGTGCTCTGCCAGAGGCGCACGAGCCGCTCAGGCTCCGGGAAGGGGAGCGGACGGAGGAGGACGTAGTCGGCGAGCGAGAACGCCGCCGTGTTCGCGCCCACGCCGAGCGCGACGAGCAGCACCGCCGTGACCGTGAAGCCAGGCGTGCGACGGAGCGAGCGGAGGGCGTGGCGCAGATCCTGGCGGAGCAGGTCCCAGTGCGCGGCGACCGCGTTGGGCACCACATCGGCGATGGCGGCGAGGGTGACGCGGAGCGGCGCGAGCGGTCCGGACGCGCCGCGCATCCGCTCGGCGAACGTGGCGCGGAGCTCCGCCTCGTACTCGGCGCGGAAGCCGGCCGGGTAGAGGTGCAGGAGGGCGCGGTAGAAGCGCATCGTGGGCGCTCCCGCGTCAGGTGGTTTCGGGAGTGAGGCCGCGCGCGCGCGCGAGGCGCACGAGCTCCGTGAGCCGGCGCATCTCGGCGCGAGCCACGTCGGTGCCGAACGGCGTGATCCGGTAGTAGCGGCGGCGTTCGTCATCGAGCACGGCGCGCGGCCGGTGCGTCACCTCCCGGATGAGCCCCTGCTCGACCATCCGGGCGATGGATCGGTAGAGCGTGCCCGCGCTCAACCGCAGCGCGCCCCCGGTGCGTGCCTCCACGTCCTGGATGATGCCGTAGCCGTGGCGCTCCTGGTCGGCGAGCGCCACCAGGATGTGGAAGGTGGCCGGGGGGAGGGGGAGCAGGGCGTCGATGTCCGAGCGGTCGCGGGTCATGCGCTACTATAGCCACACTGGATATATTGTCAATGGCTATAGTGAGCACCGCCGGCGCTCGCCCGGCTCAGAGCCGCCTGAGCCGCACGCGGCGCACGGCGTGGTCGGCACCCTTCTCGAGGATCAGGTCCGCCCGCTCGCGCGTGGGGAGGATGTTCCGGAGCAGGTTCACCTCGTTGATGTCGCGCCAGATCCCGAGCGCCACCTCGCGCGCCTCCCGCTCGGACAGCGCCGCGTAACGGTGGAAGTACGATGCCGGATCGCGGAACACCGCGTCGCGCAGCCGCAGGAAGCGCTCGACGTACCACGCGCGCAGGTGCTCCACCTCCGCATCCACGTAGATGGAGAAGTCGAAGAAGTCGGAGACGAACACGGGGCTGCCAGCCCCGGTCTGGAGCACGTTGAGCCCCTCGACGATCAGCACGTCGGGGTGGGTGACCACCTGCCACTCGCCGGGGACGATGTCGTAGGCGAGGTGCGAGTACACCGGCGCCCGCGCGCTCGGGCTCCCGGACTTCACCTCGGCGAGGAAGCGGAGCAGGCTCCGCACATCGTAGCTCTCTGGAAATCCCTTGCGGCGCATGAGCCCTCGCGCCACGAGCTCGGCGTTCGGGTGGAGGAAGCCGTCGGTGCTCACCAGCTCCACCCGCCACGCGGAGGTGGACACCCGCGCGAGCAACGCGCGGAGCACGCGGGCGGTGGTGCTCTTCCCCACGGCCACGCTCCCGGCGATGCCGACCACGTACGGCACGCTCGCCACCGGCGCGCCGAGGAAGGTGGCGGCCGTACGGTGAAGCCGCCGGCGCGCGGCCACGTGGAGGTCGAGCAGGCGCGCGAGCGGCAGGTAGACCTCCGTCACCTCCACGAGCGACACCGTCTCCGTGAGCCCGCTCAATTCGGCCAGCTCCGGCTCGGAGAGCGCGACGGGTACCGCGCCCCGGAGCGCCGCCCAGCTCTCGCGGGGGAAGCTCAGGTACGGTGAAGGGAGGGGGAGGGTCTCCAGCTGCGGGTCGGTCGTCATGAGATCGAAAGATGGTGCGTGACGAGGGGTTGTCAGCTCTCGCCGACGGCAATTAGTTTACCGCATAATACGATAAACAATGCTAATGTCCGCATAAGAGGCGTTTCTCTGTCCCGGCTTCTACTGGCCGTCTCCCTGACTCAGGAATACTTTATCCTGCCATGCGATAATCTAGAGCAACCTCCGCATAGCCACCCAGCCCTCCCATCCATGGATCCCACGATCAATCCTTTCGCCCCCGGAGCCGGTACCAGGCCCCCCGAGCTGGCGGGGCGCGACGAGATTCTCGTCGCCGCCCGCAACGCGCTCGCACGCGTGAAGCTGGGGCGTCCGGCGAAGAGCCAGATGCTCCTGGGGCTCCGCGGGGTGGGAAAGACGGTGCTCCTCAACGAGATCGGCCGGATGGGGGAGGCCGAGGGGTATCGTGTGATCGAGCTCGAGGCGCCGGAGGGGCGGCGACTGGCCGAGATGCTCGTCCCACCGCTCCGGTCCGTGCTCAACCGCCTGAGCACCGCCGAGAAGGCGAAAACCATCGCGACGAAGGCGCTGCGCGGACTGCAGAGCTTCGCCAGCACCTTCAGGGTGAAGGTCGGCGACGTGCAGGTGGGCATGGTCGAGCCCGGCGTGGCGGACTCCGGCCACCTCGAGACGGACCTCCCCGAGCTCCTCCTCCTCGTGGCCGCGGCGGCGCGGGCCGCCGAGACGCCGGTCGCGCTGCTCATCGACGAGGTGCAGTACCTCTCGGAGGAGGACCTGCGGGCGCTCATCGTCTCGGCGCACAAGATCGCCCAGCGTGGGCTGCCGTTCATCGTGTTCGGTGCCGGCCTCCCGCAGCTCGCCGCGCTCACCGGCGAGGCGAAGTCCTACTCCGAGCGGCTCTTCGACTTCATCACCGTCGGCCGTCTCGATGCGGCGGCCTCCGAGCGCGCCATCCGCGAGCCGATCCGGGCCGAGGGAGCGGACATCGAGCCCGCCGCCCTCACCGCCATCGTCGAGCGCACGCGCGGGTACCCCTACTTTCTCCAGGTCTGGGGGAAGCACGCGTGGGACACCGCGCCGGCATCGCCGATCACGGAGAGCGACGTCGCGCGCGCGACCCGGGAGGCCGGCGCGGCGCTCGACGAGAGCTTCTTCCGCGTGCGACTGGACCGGCTCACCCGACGAGAGAAGGACTACGTGCGCGCCATGGCGGAGCTGGGACCGGGGCCGCACCGCTCCGGCGACATCGCCGCCAAGCTGGGCGTGCCCGTCACCACCGTCGCGCCGCTCCGGAGCCGGCTGATCGACAAGGGGATGATCTACAGCGGCCAGTACGGCGAGACCGACTTCACGGTGCCGATGTTCGACGAGTTCATGCGGCGCGCGATCCCCGTGTGGACGCCGGCGGCGCACGAGCGGAGCGAGTAGCCCTCGGCGCGCGGTCGCTCGCGCGGTCGCTCGCTCAGTCGCTGCGCAGCGCGTCGAGCGGCGGCACGCGCGACGCGCGCAGCGCGGGGATCCACCCGGCCACCGCGGCGCTCAGCGCGAGCACCACCACGGCGATCGCGATCGAGGGTGGATCGATGGTCGGGACGTCGAAGAGCTGGCCGCGCAGCAGCCGCGTGGCG
>CAMLEQ010000125.1 GCA_946479015.1 uncultured Gemmatimonadota bacterium
CGGGCCGGTTGCGTAACCCCGACCCCCGGTCGTGCGCCCCTGCGGGCGCCGCCCCTCCCCCGGCGCCCCCACGTCCGTGACCGGCGACCCGATCACTCCTCCTCCCGCTTCAGCCCACGGCTCGTCAGCTCCACCCACGCCTGGATGAACCGGTCATCGCTCACCGGGAGCGTCCGCACTCCCCACAACGCCTCGAACACGCGGAACATGGCCAGGCTGCCGACGAGGACGGCGGCCATCGCTTCGGTGTCGTGCTCGCGCATCTCCCCAGCGGCCACGCGCTGGGCGAGCCAGCCGGCGAACGCGCGGTAGGTCGCCTGCATCACCTCGTCGCGCACCCGCGTCTGGAGGTCGGGGAACTGCTCGAGCTCGCGCCACGCGATCCGGTGCTCGTCGCGCTCTCCGCCGATGGTCGTCATCGCCTCGCGCGCGAGCCGCTCGAGCGCCTCCTCGGTGCGCGGCGGGAGCTCGCTCAGCACCTCCCGCGCGCGCGCGGCCTCGGCCATGAACCGCGACATCCCGGCCTGGAGCACGGCTTCCTTGGATGGGAAATGCTTGTACAGCGCGCCGGAGCCCGGCGTCAATCCGGCGGCGGCCTGGATGTCGGCGATGCTGGTGCGCTCGTACCCCTTCTCGGCGAAGAGCCGCATCGCTTCCCTGAGAATTCGTTCGCGGGCGTCCGAACGTCGCGGGCTCATCGCGACGGCGCGCTGGTGACGTGGGCCATGCCCCAAACTTGCCGCGTCAGCGCGCGTCGTGAAAGATCACCCCCATCGTGTAGCGCAGCCCGCGGCGGACCCGGCTCACGCCGTGCCGCACGTTCACCCGGTAGAAGCCGCGGGCGCCCCTGGCCGGACGCACGCGCGTGGAGAAGAACACGAGCGCCCCCTGCGCCCCCGGCACCACGTCCACCGCCGACTGTGCGCGCGGGCGCTGCTCCACGAGCACGAACTCGCCGCCATCGTAGTCCACCCCCGGGCGGCGCAGGAAGGTGAGCAGCTGGAAGGGGAACGCGACGTCGCCGTAGAGGTCCTGGTGCAGGCAGTTGTACCCCCCTTCCTCGTAGCGCAGCACGAGCGGGGTGGGGCGGGTCTGCCCGTGCTCGGCGCAGCGCGCCAGGAACGCCTCCAGCGTCGGCGGAAAGCGCTCCGGCGATCCGAGCGCGTCCGCCCAACGATTCGCCACGGCGGCGAGCCGCGGATACGCGTGCTCGCGCAGTGCGGCCACGACGTCGGGGAGCGGGTACGCGAGATACCTGTACTCTCCCATGCCGAAGCGGTGACGCGCCATGTTCACGGTGCTGCGGAACCGCTGCTCGTCGTCGAAGAGCGCCACCATGGCCTCGCATTCCTCGGGGGTGAGCACCGGCGCGGTCTCCGCGTAGCCGCGCTCCCAGAGGTCGCGCTCGATCGCCTCCCAGTCGAGCGCCGCCAGGCGTGCCTCGATGGAGGGAGTGGCGGCAGAACGGGCGGCACCGCGCGCGCCGCTCATTCCGCGCTCCCCGCGGCGACCGGGCGCGGCGCGCCATCGGCCGACAGCGATTCCCACAGGTGCAGCGTGGCGTAGCCGCGCCACGGCCGCCACCGCTCGGCGAGCGCGGCACACTCGGCCGGCCGCTCGATCCCCGCGAGCGCGCGCAGCGCCTTCACCACCCCCAGGTCGGAGGCGGGGAACGCATCGCGATCGCCGAGCACGCGCATGCGGAGGTACGACGCCGTCCACGGGCCGATGCCGCGCACCGCCGTGAGCGCGGCCGCTGCCTCCTCCCACGGCGCGGCGCGGAGCGCGTCCCAGTCGATCGTGCCGTCCAGCACCGCGCGCGCGATGGCGATCACCGATGCCGCCTTCGCCCGCGTGAGCCCGATCCCGCCGAGCGCCGCCTCGCCGGCGCGCGCCACCTGCTCCGGCGCGGGGAAGCCGTACAACCGCTCCCCGTCGAGCGGCGGCGCTTCCTCCCCGATCAGGCGCACGAGCCGGTCGGTCATCGTGCTCGCCGCCTGCACGCTCACCTGCTGCCCGAGCACGGCGCGCACCGCCCCCTCGAACGGATCGATGAGCTGTGGCAGCCGGAGGTGCGGGTTGCGCCTGACGAGCGGCGCGAGCAGCGCGTCCCCCGCGGCGAGCGCGGCGAACGCGTCCACGTCCGCATCCAGGTCGAACATGCGCGTCACCAGCGCCACCGCCTCCCGGCGCGGGAGCGCCGGCGCGGTGCGCACGCCGAGCAGCGGCGCGCCGTCCGGCGCGGCATCCAGCCGGATGGCGAGGGTGAGGAGCGCGCCGTTCACGCGCGCGCTCCGCCGGTATTCATCGCCCGACACCCGCTCCATCGCCGGGACCACGCGCGCCGTGAGGAACTTCACCGTCCACCCGAAGTCGAAGCGCGCCGGCGCGCGCACCGTGCTACTCCGCTCCATCGGCACCCGGCCGTGGCGCGCGAGCGGAGCGCGCGCGCTCCTGCTCCAGCAGGCGCCGCTTGCGCTCCACGCCCCAGCGGTAGCCGCCGAGCGCCCCGCCTTCGCGGACCACGCGATGGCAGGGCACCACCAGCGCGACGCGGTTGCCGGCGCAGGCACGCGCCACGGCGCGCACGGCGGCGGGCTGGCCGATGCTCCTGGCGATCTCGCCGTAGGAGCGCGTGTCGCCGTAGGGGATCTCCCGCAGCGCGCGCCACACGCGCATCTGGAACTCGGTGCCGTGCAGATCCGTCGGCACGGCGAGCGCGGTGCTCTCCCCCTCCAGGTGCGCGACGATCGCCCGCACCCACTCGCTGAGCGCATCGTCGGCGCGCGTGATGTCGGCGCGCGGGAACTCGCGCCGCAGCCCGCCCTCCAGCTCCTCCACGGACTCGCCGAGGCTCACCGCGCACACGCCGCGCTCCGTGGCCGCCACGAGCAGCCGGCCGAACGCGGTGCGCGTGATGGCGTAGCGGATGTGGACCCCGAGGCCGCCGCGCCGGTACGACGCCGGCGACATTCCGAGCCCCGCCTCGGCGGCCGCGTACAGCGTGCGGCTCGACCCGAACCCCGCCTCGTACGTGGCACGGCTCACCGTGTCCCCCTCCTTCACGCGGGCCTTGAACCGCTCCAGCCGCTTGGCGTCGCGGTACTTCTTGGGCGAGAGCCCCACGTGCGCCTTGAACACGCGCTGCAGGTGGTACGGGCTCAGCTTCACCGCGCGCGCGAGCGCGTCCAGCGTCAGCGGTTCGTCGAGGTGCGCGTCGATGTATTCCTTCGCGCGGACCGCGCGCGCGGCGCCGGTGGTGGCCATCGCCGCGCGCGGGCGGCAGCGCTTGCACTCGCGGAAGCCGCCGCGCTCGGCGTCTTCCGGCGAGGGAAAGAAGCGCACGTTCTCGCGGAGCGGGCGCCGGGATGGACAGGACGGGCGGCAGTACACGCCGGTGGTGCGCACCGCGTACACGAAGACGCCGTCGAAGCGGCGGTCGCGCTCCATCACCGCGGCCCACGCGCTCGACGGCGCGGGCATGGATTC
This sequence comes from uncultured Gemmatimonadota bacterium, assembly GCA_946479015.1. The sequence continues at coordinate 3,490 of CAMLEQ010000125.1, forward strand.
GGAAGACGTCGGGGGAGCGGGAGACACGGAACGCAAAACGCTGGTGGACATGGGACCTCTCCGGTGATGATCGTCGAGTACGGACGAAACATGCTCCGGCGAGGCGTGCCATACGATTCGGATCTTGCGCTCGAACTGTATCCGACCGTATGGCAATCTACCGTGCCGGCCGCCGGGCCGCCTCCCTCCGTCGCTCAGTCGCGCGCGATGTCCCACGACACCGTGCCGTGCACCGCCTCCGCGCTCAGCGCGCGCCCGCCCGGCGCGAGGCGGCCGCTCACCCCGCCGCCGCGCGCTCCCGTCCAGCGCAGCGAGCGCGGTGCGTCCCCGGCCGCGACGAGGCGCACGGAGCCGTAGTACGCCTCCAGCCGGATCGCTCCCCGTGCCAGGCGGGTGGCGGGGCTCGCGAGGCGAAGCTCGACATCGCCGCTCCCCGTGGATGCCCGGACGCCCCCTTCCGGATCGGCGATGCGCACGGCGCCGGTGTTGGTGGTGAGATCCAACTCCGCCGCGACCGGCGCGACGTCGATGTCGCCGGACATCACGCGCGCCAGCACCCGGACACCATCGGGAACTCGGACCAGCAGCTCCACGCGTACGTCACTGTGCCAGAAGTCGCCGCGATCATCCTCGGGGGGGAGGCAGTCGTGCCTGCTCCCGGCGGAGAGCGGCGGCATGGGCGGATGGCTGGCGATGAACGAGAGTCCCTCCGCGGTGGTGTCCACGCGCATCGTGACGGACATGGGATCGCTCCTGACGGCGTGGCGGCGGGCGATCACCTCCACCTCGGGCGTGCGCGAGCGCTCGATGCGGATGCTGCCGCGAACGAGGTCGAACGCCAACATCTTCCCCCGGGATTCGACACCGGCCCACCGCCATTCGGGAGCGGCGCGGAGGTCGGCGGTGGAATCCCGCACCGTGTGGGCGGGCGCCTCGGCCGCCCCGGGGCCCTGCGCACGAAGGGAGGCGCTCGCGAACAGAGCGATGAGCAGCAGCGTTGCGCATGGACGCGCCGGCGGCCGGACCACCAACGTCTCCTCCGATGAATGGGGGGAACCCGCGCGGGCTCTGGACGTGGCGACGGCCCGCACGCGAGCATCATGGCCGCCCCGGGTCGCGTGGAGATACGCGATTGTTGCGCTGAAATCCGGCGCGCCGGGCGCGATGCCGGTGCGTGATGCGAGAGGGCGGAGCGCGCCGTGCACGCTCCGCCCTCTCGTCAGGCGAGCCCGGTCGGGGCCCGCGGGACCATGCGACGGTCAGGGGTGCCGAGTGCTGTCCCGCGTGGCGCCGGAGGAATCGCGCCAGGTGCTGGCGCTGTCGTAGCGGGGGTGCGCGACGGTGGCGCGGGCGGTGCTGTCGCCGCCCTGCTTCAGCGTGTCACCCTTCGAGGTGACCGCGGCGCCCTGCGTCGGCTTCGTCTTCGTCACCTGCGGCCCCAGCGTCGAGGCGCCGGCGCTGTCGATCACGCCGGACTGCGTCTGGTTTCTCGTCGAGTCGCTCGTCGAGTCCCGCAGCGAGTCCGGCGCGATCTCGCCCGTGCTCGTGTCGCGCTTCATGGAATCCTGCTGGGCGGCGCCGCCGCTCGAGTCGCGCTTCGTGGAATCCTGCACGATCGCGCCGCCGCTCGAGTCGCGCTTCGTCATCGAGCTGTCCGTGTAGTTGGTGTCCGCCGCCTGCCCCTGCTGTCCGTACGCGGACGAGCGACTCGGCGCGCTCTGGCTCTGCTGGGCGAGAGCTGCCGCGGGGAGCGCGGCGACCATCATGGCGAGTGTGAGCTTTCTCTTCATCGTTGCTACCTCCATCATGCGCGACACTGTTGTCGAGGAACGCGTGTCGAGCTGCAAGGTCCACGCCCAGTCCGTCGTCGCCCGACTCATCCTTCGCATCGCCGCGCACGCGGTGTGATGCGCATCACATCGCGTGCGCGGCGATGCGGCCCGGAGGGCGGTGCACGACGCCTGCCGGCGGCGGCGTCCGTCGCGCGCGATCGCTCGTCTCGAACGTGTAGAGGAAGTCGGTGAAACCGAGATCGTAGTCGCTGATCCCGCGCTGCCCTGTGAGCCGCATGCGCGCATCGTAGAACGAGCGGAGCGCGCCCTCGACGCGCCGCGCGGCGGCGTCCCCGGCGTGACCGGTCGGCGCGGGATCGAGCGCGAGGAACTGCCGCTCGATCTCCGGTCTGAGCCCGGCGCCGGTGATCGCCGCGCGCATCGCCTCGGCGCTCTCGCCGGCGAGCACGCGCAGGTCGCGGTGGAGCCGCTCGCACAACGCCGCCTGCACGAGCGCCGGCTCTTCCGATGCCGCGAGCGCGAGGTACGCGATCACCTGCGCGTGCAGCTCCTTCCAGTAGCCCTTCCGGTGGCTGAACTCGTGCGCGATGATGTGCGGCTCGAATACGCCGGTGTCCCGGAAGATCGCCACATCGCCCGAGAACGGATCGCACGCGCCGAGCGCGAACGGGAACACCAGCTTCGCGACGGAGAAGCTCCGCACCTCCGCGCTCGTCTCCACGTGCTGTCCGGTGATCGTGGCGATGTACCGCGTGAGGTGCCGATCCACCACGGCCGCGAGCTCGCGGCGCGGGATGCGCGCCCTGGCGCCATCGTCGTGGCCATCGTTCACGCGCCCCACGAGCACCCGCACCTCGTGCTCGCGGGCCGCCCGCGGCATCGACAGGAGCCGATCGTGGTCGGCGTCGAACTCCCGGCGGAAGTCGATGCGCCGGATCCCCTGCCGCGCCCGCCAGTCGCGGACGGCGCTCTGCACGTACGCGCCGAGCGCGGCGGCCTGCACGATTCGCCCCGGAAGCGAGGCGCGGAGCAGGAGGCGCGAGACGATCGGCGCCGCGAGCGCGATGTCGGTGAGCGCGAGGGGCCAGTGCGTGGCCCGGTTCTCGACGTGCACGCGTTCGGTGTGATCCATGATGCCCTCCCCATCCGCGGTGCGCCGCGTCCCGGCGGCGCGCCGACTGGTCGATGGGAGGTGCGCACGGTCCGCGCCAGCGCGGACGGGTCGCGCGGTGGCGATCGCGATTCGATTCCGGTGCGACGACGGTCCAACGGTACCCGGTCTCGTGCTCGATGGCTACCGGGACGTCTCCTCCGGTGCTATGCGTACGTGTGTATGGTCCTGGCGCGCCTCCGCGACCGCGCCTCTTCGCGGTTCACGACCATCACCATGCCGACACAGTGACACACGCCACGAAGAGGCCACCGGGAAATCGCCGCCACGACACGGCCGGCGTGATCGCCGCGCCGCCACTGCTCTTCGGCGCGGCACCGATCGTCGCGCTGGCGCTGCATGCGCTCCACCCGATGCGCGAAATTCGCGCAGGAATACCGTGACTACATGGCGCGGGTGCCGCGGTGGCTGTGATGGCTCGGGCGCGCGCCCGGGCGTGATCGTGTCGCGTTCACTGCGAACACGGTGTCATTCGACCTTCCGGAGCGGCATCTGCCGCCGTCGCGCCGAGCGCCCGCGCCGTCGCCGCGTCCGCCGGGAAGAAGCACTCGAGCGCGAGCTCGGCGAGGGTGACGTCCACCGGCGTGCCGAACACGGTCGTGGTGCTGAGAAAGGTGAGCACTCCAGCGTCGGTGGCCAGCTGCAACGGCACGAACACCCCCGCGCCGTCATCCGCGATGCTCGGCGGGTGGCCCGCTGGCTGCCGCGGTGCCGGCAGCGCGGCGAGCTCCGCGTGCAGCGCGCCGAGCGCGGGATCCGTGCTCGCCAGCACCTGCTGGTGCAGGCGCTCGAGCAGGTGCGCGCGCCACTGGGCCAGGTTCACGATCCGCGGCGCGAGTCCATCGGGGTGCAGGCTCAGGCGGAGCACGTTCACCGGTGGCGCGAGCAGCTCGGGCGCGGCGCCGGCGAGCATGGGCGCCACCGCGTCGTTCGCCGCGACCAGGTTCCAGTGCCGATCCACGGCGAGCGCCGGATACGGCTCGTGTCCGGCCAGAACGCGCTGCACCGCGTCGCGCGCCGCGGCGAGCGCCGGGTCGTCGAGCGAGCGCTCCGCGTACATGGGCGCGTAGCCCGCGGCGAGCAGCAGGCGGTTCCGTTCGCGCAATGGTATCTGGAGGTGCTCGGCCAGGCGCAGCACCATCTCGCGACTGGGCTGCGCACGTCCGGACTCGACGAAGCTCAGGTGGCGCTGCGAGACGTCGGCCTCCAGCGCGAGCGCGAGCTGGCTCAGGTGCCGGCGCCGACGCCACTCCCGGAGGAGTGCGCCGAGCGACGGGGCGGAGGCGGGGACGGCGGACATCGGCATGGTCATCACGAGGCTACGTTAGCTCTGCGTGCATGTGTCGCCAATTACCTCGCGGGTCATCGCCGCGAGGCCGGGGGCGACGACTCGCGACGTAATTGAGCGTACGACGCGACGGTGCGACTCATTCCCGCACGTGCCGCCGGCGAACGCCGGCACGCGACGAACCAGCAACCACGGGAGCTCATCATGAGCACGCACGCCGACCTCATCGACCGCTACATCGCCTGCTGGAACGAGACCGAGACCGACCGCCGCCACGCGCTGATCGCCGAGACGTTCACCCCCGAGGCGAGCTACGTGGACCCGCTGATGCGGGGCGACGGGCACCAGGGGCTCGATGCGCTCGTCCAGGGGGTGCAGCAGCGCTTTCCCGGCTTCCGGTTCGCGCTCACGCGTCCGGTGGAGACGGTGCAGGACCACGTCCGATTCTCGTGGAGCCTCGGTCCCGGCGAGGGGCCGACCCTCATCGAAGGGACGGACTTCGCGCGCGTCGCGACCGACGGCCGGCTCGCGGAGATCCGCGGCTTTCTCGACCGCGTACCGGAGGGGGCGGCCTGATCGGGTGACCTGCGTGTGGCCGCTCGCTCGGCGAGCGGCCCCGCTCCTCCCCTGCCTGTCGGAGTCCGCGGGTCACGCGCGAGTACGAATCGCGCGCCCAGCTCGTCGAGCCCCCCGTTGCGGTGCAGTAGAAGAGAGAGTATTCTCTCACCTACAAGGCAGTCGCGCAATCCGACAATTGACGTGGGCAGGGAGAGCCACGATGCGAATATTCGTCACTGGAGCAACCGGCGTCATCGGCCGGCGCGCTGTCCCGCTGCTGGTCGGCGCGGGCCACCGCGTCACGGCGGTGGGACGTACCCCCGAGAAGCGAGCCGCCCTCGAGCGCGCCGGAGCGACGGCGGTGGAGCTCGATCTCTTCGACGGCGCCGCCGCCCGGCGCGCGCTCGCGGGGCACGAGGTGGTGATCAACCTCGCCACGCACATGCCCCCCTCCACCTTTCACATGATGCTCCCCGGCGCATGGCGCGAGAACGACCGCGTGCGCCGGGTGGCGTCGAACGTGCTCGTCGACGCGGCGATCGCGGCGGGAGTGCGGCGATTCATCCAGGAGTCGTTCGGGCTCATCTACCCGGACAGCGGCGACCGATGGATCGACGAGACCACGCCGGTGAAACCGGCGCGCTACAACCGCACCACCGTCGACGCCGAGCACGCGGCGGCACGCTTCACGAGCGGCGACCGCGCCGGCGTGGTGCTGCGGTTCGCGGGCTTCTACGGGCCGGACTCCACGGTGCAGAAGGACGTGATCGACATGGTGCGGAAGGGGTGGTCCCCCCTCCCGGGGCGCCCGGAGGCGTACTACTCCTCGATCTCCCACGACGATGCCGCCACGGCCGTGGTGGCGGCGCTCGATGTCCCGGCGGGGATCTACGGCGTGGTCGACGACGAGCCGCTCCCCCGCCGCGAGTGGGTCGATTCGCTCGCCGCCGCGCTCGGCGCCCCGCCGCCGCGATTCCTCCCGGCGTGGACGGCGCGACTCATGGGCTCGATCGGCGAGCTGATGAGCCGCTCGGAGCGTATCTCCAACCGGAAGCTGCGTGAGGCGTCGGGCTGGGCGCCGAGATTTCGGAGTGTGAAAGAAGGCTGGACAGAGGTGGAGATGGTAGGAGTTGGTGGCTAGACCACCGAACAACGCGTGTGGCGTGTGGGGAACTGACGGATAGAGGGGCTGGGTAGAGCGCGAGTAGGCTCGGCTGTAGAGAGA
>CAMLEQ010000126.1 GCA_946479015.1 uncultured Gemmatimonadota bacterium
GAGCCCGAACGTGAACGCGAGGATGCGCCCATCGATGTGCACGTCGAGCGGGATCGCGTTCCCCTCCCCGCCGGCGAGGCGCAGCAGCGCCGAGCTCCCCCAGATCGCGACCAGCAGGCCCAGCATCCCGCCGGCGATGGCGAGGATCGCGCTCTCCGTGAGGAGCTGCTGCACGAGCCGCCGCCGTCCGGCGCCGAGCGCCATGCGCACGCTCATCTCCCGCGCGCGCGCCGTGGCGCGCGCGAGCATCAGGTTCGCGACGTTGGCGCACACGACGAGCAGCACGAGCGCCACCGCCACCATGAGCGTGAGCAGCGGTCGCGCGTACGTGCCGCGATAGTACGAGAAGCCCCGGGCGCCGGGCGCCACCTGGAGTGGTCGCTCGCGCAGCTCGCGCTCGATGCCGCCGAGGTCCGCGGCGGTGGCGTGCTCCGTGAGCGTGCGGCGCTCGAGCGTGGTCAGCTCGGCGCGCGCGCGCTCCAGCGTCACCCCGGGGGCGAGCCGCCCCATGAGCAGCAGCCAGCTCGCCGTGCGGTCCGTGAGCCACGGGCTGTGCGGCATGATCGACGGCTGCATCATGAGCGGGATCCAGATCTCCGTCGGCTGCCCCACGATGTCGCCGGTGAAGCCCGGCGGCGCCACGCCGATGATCGTGAGCGGCGCGCCGTTCACGGTGATCGTGCGCCCCACCGCGGCGCGATCGGCGCCGAAGCGCCGCTGCCAGTACGCCCAACTGATCACCACCACCGGATCGGCGCCGGGCGCGCGGTCCTCGGCGGCGGTGAACGCGCGGCCGAGACGCGCCGGGACGCCGAGCACCTCGAAGTAGTTGCCGGACACCAGGCGGCCGCGGGGATGCTCGGCTTCGCCACCGGCGGCGCTGTCGCGATCGATGATCACGTCCAGCCGCCCCGTGCGCCCGGTGGCGTACAGGCCCGTGAGCGTGCGCGCGTGGTCGCGCAGGTCCGCGTACACCGGGTACGACGCGATGTCCGTGCGCGGCGTGCCCTCCGAGAGCGATCCCGTGCGCCGCGGATCCCCGATCGTGACCAGCCGCTCCGGGTGCCGCACGGGGAGCGCGCGGAGGAGCAGCGCATCGACGAGGGTGAACATCGCCGTGTTCGCGCCGATGCCGAGCGCGAGGATGAGCAGGAGCACCACGGCGAAGCCCTTGTTGCGGCGCAGCGTGCGCACGGCGTACGCGGCGTCCTGCCGGAGATCGTCGAGACGTGTGGCGCGGCGCATCGCTCGCTCCCGGTCGTGGTCGATGGTCAGGCATTCGGCGCGCACGGCGCGCACATCGCCGAACTGGCGGAGCGCCTCGGCGCGGGCGGCGTCCGGCGTCCAGCCTGCCGCGATCAGCTTGCTCGTTCGCATCGCGAGGTGGAACTCGAGCTCCTCGTCCACGTCGCGCGCCACGCGCTTGCCGCCGACGTCGAGGCGAAAGCCGCGGCGAGGCCCGCGCCCGGTCACGACGCGGGGATCGGCGCGGTCGCGCGGAGGGCGCGCCCCGCCGCCTCCACGAAGTGGTGCCACGACGAGCTTCCCGTCTGCAGCCGTCGACGCCCCTTCGCGCTGAGCCGGTAGAACTTCGCGTGCCGGTTGTTCTCGGAGAGTCCCCACTCCGCATCCACGAGCCCCTGCCGCTCGAGGCGGTGGAGCGCGGGGTAGAGTGTTCCCTCCCCCACGAGCAGTGCCTCGTCGGTGGCCTGCTCGATCCATTCGGCCACCGCGTAGCCGTGGCGCGCCCCCCAGCTCAGCGCCTTGAGGATGAGCAGATCGAGGGTGCCGCGCGTGAGATGCACATCGAGCTCGTCCATCGGAATTCGCCGTGGGAAGTGGGTGTGCCCACGGTACGGCCATTCCCATCGCCACGCAAGGGGAACGGCGGGCGCGGCGGCAAGACGCACGCCCGAAGCGCGGGCGATCTCTGACGATTCTCAGTCGCGCTCCTGAACGCCGGAGCATGCGGGACGCGCTACCGTGTACGCGGAATCGGTGGCGCCCGACGCTGCCGCCGCGAAGGCCGCGACACTCGCTTGAGGGAGATCGGAATGACCAGCCCATCGCTCGCCGTACCGGCCCGCGGCGCGGCCACGCTCCTCGCGTTCGCCATCGCCGCGTGTGCCTCGCCACGTGCGGTCGCCTCACCGCTCCCCCCTCCCGCCACCGACGCTCCAGCGCCCCGAGCCGCCGTGCTGGACACCGCGGTGCTCTCCGGTGGCTGCTACTGGGGGGTGCAGGCGGTGTTCGAGCACGTCGCCGGCGTGACGGCGGTGACCGCCGGATTCGCCGGCGTCCACGACAGCACGGCCGAGTCGGTGCGCGTCGTGTACGACCCGGCGAGGGTCACGTACGGCCAGCTCCTGCGCGTGTTCTTCTCCGTGGCGCACGATCCCACGGAGCTCGACCGCCAGGGTCCCGATGTGGGGCCGCAGTACCGCTCGGTGATCTGGTACACCAGCCCCGAGCAGCAGCGGATCGCGACCGCGTACATCGCGCAGCTCGGCGCGGCGAACTACTTCCCGAAGCCGATCGTCACGCGCGTGGAGGCGTTCCGCGCGTTCCGCTCCGCTCCGGCGGCGCAGCAGGACTGGGTGATGCACCACCCGAACGATCCGTACGTCGTGATCAACGACGCGCCCAAGCTCACGGCGCTGCGCCGCGCACTCCCCGGGCTGTACCGGAGCGCGCCGGCCCCGGCCGAGGGGTAGCGAGCGATTCGCCATCCGGCGCGCGGCGGGGTAGTAGCTGCGGTCGCGCGATCCGCGGCCGGCGGCGGCCTGCCCGTGGGGGATCGGGCGCGGGCGCCTGTCTCATGCTGGGGCGGCGGCGGTGGAAGAGGCACATGCCTGCCGGCGACCGTCCCACACGTGGTGGTCGTCCGGTGGCGATGCCACGCGCCCCTCCACCCCAGCCCGCTTCGCCCGGAGCATGTTCGCCCCTCTCACCTGGTCTGCCCATCGCGTCGCGGATCTCCTCGCGCCCGCCCGACGCATCCCCGGCCCGCGCGCCAGCTACCCGGGGGAGCTCATCGTCCGGCTGCGACGGAATCGCTTGGCGTTCTTCGGCGAGATGGCGCGCCATGGCGACGTCACGCGGATCCACCTCGGTCCGCAGCCCATCGCGCTCCTCATGCACCCGGACGACATCCGCCGCGTGCTCGTGACCGAACAGCGGAATTTCCTGCGGGGCCGGGCCGTCGAGCGCACCGAGCTGCTGCTGGGGAAGGGGCTGCTGACGAGCGAGGGGGAGCTGCACCTCCGGCAGCGGCGGCTCATGCAGCCGGCCTTTCACAGGGAGCGCATCGCCGCGTACGGGAGCGTCATGGCGGCGTACGCCCGGCGGCTGGCCGACTCGTGGCGCGACGGCCAGGTGCTCGATGCGCACGCCGCGATGATGCAGCTCGCCCTCGCGATCGCTGGGCGCACGTTGTTCGACGCCGATGTCGAGGGCGAAGCCCGCGTGGTCGCGGAGGTGATGGAGCGCTCGCTCCGGATGTTCAGCATGGCCGTCCTCCCGCTGGGCCGCGCGCTCGCGTCCCTTCCGCTGCCGTGGGTGCGCGAGTTCCATCGCGCGCGCGGCCACATGGATGCGCTGATCTTCCGGCTCATCGCCGAGCGCCGGGCGCGGAGCGACGTGGAGCATCCCGACCTGCTGTCGCTGCTCCTCGCGGCGCGCGACGCCGAGGGGGATGGTGGCGGGATGGATGATCGTCAACTGCGGGACGAGATCGTCACGCTCCTCATGGCCGGCCACGAGACGACGGCCAACTGGCTGACGTGGACGTGGTATCTCCTCGCGCGACACCCGCACGTCGAGGCATGTCTGCACGCGGAGCTCGACGACGTGCTCCGGGGGCGTCCACCGGAGCCGGACGACGTGGCGCGGCTCCCGTACACGCGGAACGTGCTGTCGGAATCGCTGCGGCTGTACCCGCCGGCGTGGGCGCTCGAGCGGCGCGCCATCGCCGACTTCGAGGCCGGGGGACATCGCATCCGGAAGGGGACGCAGGTGATCGTGAGCCAGTATCTCGTGCACCGCGATCCGCGCTGGTGGCACGAGCCGGAGCGCTTCGACCCGACGCGGTGGGCGGAGCCAGCCGACGCGACGCGACCGAAGTTCGCGTACTTCCCGTTCGGGGCCGGGACGCGCCTCTGCATCGGCGAGCACTTCGCGTGGATGGAAGCGGCGCTCGTGCTCGCGACGCTCGCGCAGCGCTGGCGGCTGCGCTACGCGCGGTCGCAGCCGCCGGTCCCCGAGCCCCTGATCACGCTCCGGCCCAGGGGCGGGCTCCCGGTGCTCCTCGAGCGGCGGTGAGTCGCTGCACCCCACGCCCCCGGGAAACCTCGGGCGTCGCGGGGTAGTTCTTACAGTGCAGGCGATCGCGTGACCGCTGAGCGACTCGCGATCGCGGACCCAGGAGGTGTGCCATGACCCGCAAGACGATCTCCGCGCCGGCACGCGGCATGGCCGTGATCACGGCCGCGATCGCCGCCATGCTGCTCTTTCTCGCCGCGGTCGCTCGCCCGTCGGCGCGCGCGATCGCCGCTCCCGCTCCCTCCGTGGACCTGATGGTCCGGTCCGCCGCCACGCTCGACACGGCGGTGCTCTCGGGCGGCTGCTTCTGGGGGGTGCAGGCGGTGTTCGAGCACGTGAAGGGGGTGACGGGAGTCACGGCCGGCTACGCCGGCGGCCCGGCGAGCGCGGCCTACTACGAGCGTGTGAGCACGGGGACCACCGGCCACGCCGAGTCGGTGCGCATCGTGTACGACCCGGCGAGGGTCACGTACGGCCAGCTCCTGCGCGTGTTCTTCTCCGTGGCGCACGATCCCACGGAGCTCGACCGCCAGGGTCCCGATGTGGGGCCGCAGTACCGCTCGGTGATCTGGTACACCAGCCCCGAGCAGCAGCGGATCGCGACCGCGTACATCGCGCAGCTCGGCGCGGCGAACTACTTCCCGAAGCCGATCGTCACGCGCGTGGAAGCGTTCCACGGGTTCTATCCGGCGGAGGCGTACCATCAGGACTACCTCATCCACCACCCGGACGTCCCGTACATCGTGATCAACGACAAGCCGAAGCTCGAGCACTTCCGCCGCGCGCTCCCCGAGCTGTGGCAGAACACCCCGGTGGTGTACGCGGCGGACGAAGCCGCGCGGTGAGCGCGGGACGGCGCATCGCGCAATGAGATGATGGCGCATCCTGCCGGGCCCGGAGGCGTCGTGGCGGAGCGACGATTCCTCCTCGTTCGAGCCACCCACCCCGGCGGGGCACGACCATGATCGAGCTTCAGGCCAACCGCAGACATGCGACCGTTCTTGCGCTTCGTCCGGTGGCGGACTATCATAGTCCATCATCGGACAAAACGAGGAGCTCCATGGATGCGCTCGCGGCAGCGACAGGAGCGGTGGACAGCGTGGAGGCCAGGCGTCGCCTTTCGGCGCCCGCGGTCCGTGCGTTCAGCGCGCTCGCCGGCCAGTGGAAGCTCTCGGAGCGGGAGCAGCTCGCGCTGCTCGGTGACTCCGTGGGGCGGAGCACCCTCTACGAGTGGGCGAAGGGGATGGTGCGCGGCACGCTCAATCAGGACCAGCTCATGCGCGTGTCGTACCTGCTCGGGATCTACGAGGGGCTGCAGCGGCTCTGGCATCACGCGCCGGCGGAAGCGGACGCGTGGGTACGTCGCCATGTCGCCGATCATCCCTTTCACGGGCGGCCGCCGCTCGCGTTCATGATCCATGGAGGGCTGCCGGCGATGGCCGAGACGCGCGCGTACATCGACGGCGCCACGGGCGGACCGCCAAGCCGGGGGTGACGTCCCCCTGGCATCCCCCCGCGCTCGCCACGCTCGGCGGCGCGGCGGCGCGCATCGCGCTCGTTCCCGAGGGAACGGGAGCTCCCTTCCAGGAAGCGCGCATCCGGTGGACACCGGCCGCGCGCGTGATCGTCAGCGAGTACGCCGGCGAGAATCTCTTCCATCGCTTGGGCGGCGACGAGGATCTCGAGGCGTTCCGGCAGATCGCCGACCTCACCAACCCCGCGGCGCGTGCGCTCGCCGGGGAGATCGACCTCGTTCCACCGGAGGACCGGATCTACGGTCCCGGAACGCCGCTCATCATGGCGGCGTTCGCGTGGCCGGCGAGCCACACGCGCTTCTCCGCCGTGCACGAAGGCGCCTTCTACGCGACACGAAGCGAGCACACCGCCATTGCCGAACGGCGCTGGCACTGCGAGCGCGTGCTCCGCGCCGCGGGGAGCGGGCCCACGGTGCAGGACGTCACCCTGCTGCACGCTCATCTGGATGGTGTGCTGCTCGACCTCCGCGCCCCCAACCCATCTCCGCCCGGCGTGTACCACGACACGGACTACGGGGTCGGGCAACAGATCGGGCGCGTGGTGCGCCGGCTGCGCGGGGACGGCATCGCGTACGACAGCGTGCGCGATCCAGGGGGCGAGTGCGCGGCAATCTTCCGTCCGCCGGTGCTCGCGCGCTGCGCCCCCGTGCGCACCATCACCCTGGAGTGGGATGGAAGCCGCATCATCACCGGCCGCTGAGCGGGTGTGACGCGCGCCCCGTCGCGTGATTGTCCCGCGAGAGTGCCGCCGATATACTCCGCGATGCCCCCCACACTCCGCGTCGCCCTCGTCGGCGACCACGATCCGGCGGTCACCGCCCACCAGGCCATCCCTCGCGCTCTGACGCTCGCCGCCGACTCGCTCGGCGTCGCCGTGGAGCCGCGCTGGCTCCCCACGAATGCCATCGACGCGAGCGATCCGCTCGCCGGTGCCGATGCCGTGTGGTGCGTGCCGGCGAGCCCGTACCGCAGCACCGAGGGCGCGCTTCGCGCCATCGGTGCGGCGAGACGGAGCGGGCGTCCGTACCTCGGCACCTGCGCCGGATTCCAGTACGCGCTCCTCGAATACGCGCGCGCCGTACTCGGGTGGGCGGACGCCGAGCACGGGGAGACCGCGCCCGACGCGGCGCTCCAGGTGATCACGCCGCTCGCCTGCTCGCTGATGGAGGCGAGCGACACGGTGCGCTTCACCCCCGGCTCGCGGCTGGCACTCGCGTACGGAGCGCTCGATGCCCGGGAGCGATATCGCTGCCGTTACGGGCTGAACCCCGCGCTCGCGCGCGAGTTGACGGCGGGCCCGCTGCGCGCGACCGCGACCGATGCCGCCGGCGAGGTGCGCGCCGTGGAGCTCGACGGCCACCCCTTTTTCGTGGCCACGCTCTTCCAGCCCGAGCGTGCCGCGCTCGAGGGGACGCCGCCGCCGCTGGCCGTGGCGCTCCTGCGCGCCGCGGCGATCTCCACCGCTAGCTCGCCCGCGACGCGGGTCGTGCGGACGTGACTCGCGGAAGCTATCGGACTACTCGCTCGTCGTGCCGCCCCCGCGGTTGGCACCGCCGAGATAGATCCCGTTGAAGAGGAAGCCGAACGTCCCGTGCGGCTGGCCGCGGAAGGTGATCTCGGGGCCGAACAGGAAGAGCTTTCCCTTCCCCACATCCGCCTCGGCCACGGCCACCGCGCCATCGAGATACTTCTGCCCCCACGCCCACCCGCTGCGCAGCGGCGTCGGCGAATCGTACCACGCCACCTTCCGCACGGCATCACCGCTCCCGGCGATGCGGAACGCGGGGCTGTGGTCGAACAGCACCGCCACGCTGTCGGGGATGCCGTAGGCGAGCGGCGCGTCGGTGCGCACGCGCGCCTCGAGCACGGAGCCGGGGATGTAGAACTCCTCGCGGCCGAGCGCGGAGTCGGTGCCGGGATGCACGAGCGCGCTCGCCACCGGGAGGCCGAGCTGCTTCGCCAGCGCGGTGGAGCTCCCGATGGTGATCACCGAGCCACCCGCCTCGAGGAAGCGGCGGAGCTGCGGCACGGTCTTCTCCACGCTGGTGCTCCCGAGCCGGTCGCGGTACTCGACGGGGATGTCCTCGGCGCGCGGCTGGGAGTAGAAGCGGCTCCCCGCGCCGGCGTCGCCGGATGGCAGCGCGTCATCCACGAACACGAGAACGTCGAACTTCTCGGCGAGGTTGCCGGCGTCGAGCTCCCGCGGGTACACCACGCGGTACGGGAACTCGTACTGGTCGAACAGCCAGCGCACCCACCCCGAGGGAATCGAGCCGCCGTAGCGGTCCCACAGCCCGATGCGCACCGGGCGCAGCGCGAGCAGCTCCGACGACTCCGGCGCCTTCGCCACGGCGTCGAAGGAGAGGCCGAGCGTCGCCGCGGCGCGCGAAGCGATCGAGGCCGCCGAGGGGGACGCGGGGATGTAGATCGTGCCCGCGGGATAGCTGGTGTCGTTGGCGGCGAGCGGACGCGTGAGCCAGAACACCGGCGCGTGCGCCGCGAGCAACCGGTTCACGGCGACGACGCTGTTGTTCACACCGTGGCGAAGCAGGAAGCCCGCCGCGCCGCGCGTCGCCGCCACCTGTCCGGGCGGCGGCGTCACCGTGTCCGTCACCGGAACGAAGGGACCGGTGAAGCCGTCGAGCACACGGTGGAACTGGATCCCCATCGTGAGCGCCGGAGTCCAGCCGGTGATGTCGTACGGCGGCTTGGGGGGCCCGCCGGGATAGGCGAAGTCGTTCGGGTGGTTCTGCGGCTCGAACATGTCGAGCACGTGCGGGCGGAACGCCTGCGCGGTCATCACCACGTACGAGCCGGCCGGATAGCGCGTCCCCTGCACCGTGAACGCCGCCGTCGCGCGCTGCACCTCCACCCCGCCCTTGATGAGGATGTTCACGAACTTCGTGGCGCGCGGAAAGTCGGGCTGGTTCGCGGGGATGATGTAGCCGCGCGGGTCGCGGTCTTCCGGACGGTGGAGCACCGCGTAGTAGCGGGCGTCCACCGCCTCGTGTCCGGCGCGCCCCCGAGCGGCGGCGTCGTCCCCATCGCGCGCGACGGCGGCGTTCAGCGAGTCGATGAGCCGTGGCGTGATCGTCCAGTCGTCGCGGCTCCCGCGCTCGATCGAGCGCTTCCCCATCTCGTAGATGCCGTACAGGAAGTGCTCGCGGTAGCGCGACGCCACGTCGAGCACCGCCCAGTTGGCGTTCAGCTCGTAGGCCATCGACTGCCGGAAGTGCCACACCTGGTGCGGCGCGATCGGGAAGGGGAGATCGCCGTGCGGGAGCTGCCGGTCGGGGACGAGGGGGATCTCGATCGGCGTCGGGTTCCCCACGGCCTCGGTGAGCAGCCCGATCATGTTGTGGAAGTACGGCATCGTGCGCAGCCCGCCGTTCCACCACGTGGAGTAGTTCGCTCCCGAGCGCATGGTGAAGCCCGGGAGGTCCTGCGCGACGAAGCGGGTGTGGATCGCGGCCCCCACGAGGTCGAGCTCCATGGGGACGAGCGGATCGAAGGTGTAGTTGAACGGGTCGCGGAAGGGCGGGGTGAAGATCACCGTCCCCTCGGGCCCGGTCTGGTGGTGGTTGTACACGATCTGCGGGAACCACTCGCGGTACATCACGCGGTTCATGGCCTGCGTCTCCG
>CAMLEQ010000127.1 GCA_946479015.1 uncultured Gemmatimonadota bacterium
GGGGGCCGGAATTCCGCGCCCCCCGTCCGGGTTCCGGGCTGGTGCCTTTCCCCGCGCCCCCCACCCCGCATCCCGCCGTTCCCCCCCGGCCCCTGACCCCAGGCCCCCATCCCCTAGTCAGTCGGTATAGTAGATGAACCGCCCGCAACTCTCGCAGTTCCGCAGCTCCGAGTTGCGATCCTGATCGTGTCCCTTGCTCGTGGGCACGTGCACGAAGCAGCCGTAGCACACCCCGTTCAGTACCGGCGCCACCACGCGCTCGTGCCGCTTGGCGATGCGCTGGTAGACCGTCTGCGTGCGGCGCGAGAGCTGCGCCTCGCGCTCCGCGATGCGCTCGGCGAGTCGCTCGCCGAATTGCTCGGTATCGATCGGAATGCCGGCCGCCGCGTACTCCGCCGCCCCGATGTCCCGTCGGAGCGTCTGCAGGTCCTGAATCTCCAACAAGATTTCCAACTCCGGGTGCAGCATCAGACTCCTTTCTCCTCCAGCAGCGCGAGGAACTGCGCGGGCTCCGTCAGCGAGAACAGTCGCTGCGGCACGTCCGGCTCCTTGCTGAACTGGGCGATCTTCCCCAGCACGGGGAGATACTGATTGGAGACCTCGAGCGGAGGGGCAACGATGAGAAAGAAGAAGTTCACCGGCTTCTCATCGATCGCCTTGAAGTCGACACCGCTCGTCTTTCTGCCGAACGCGACGCGGAGCTTGTTCACCACGAGCGACCGGCAATGCGGGATCGCGATCCCGCGGCCGATGCCCGTGGAGCCGAGATTCTCACGGCGCTTCAGCATCTTGTAGAGCATTCCCTCGGACTTCTCGTCGAGCTTGAGCAACGAGATGAGCTCCTTGAGGATGTCGTCCTTCGTGTTCCCCTCGAGCTCCAGCTTGATCGCGTCCTCGGTGAAGAATTGGCGTAATTCCATCTATTTCCTCAGGTTCGTAGCCAGGACGAACTTCAGATGATCGCACTCAACCATCGAACTTACCCACGCGGGCGGAGGCTGTCAAATCGCGACGTTGCATGGACTTGCCATGGACGTTAGGTTCAGGGGATGAGCTTCCCGTTCCCGCTCCCCTACGAGATCCCGCTCTACCTCGCGCCGATGGCGGGCGTCTCGGAGATGCCGTTCCGCCGGCTCTGCCGGCGCTTCGGCGCGGACGTGGTCGTCACCGAGTTCCTTTCCGCCGAGGGGATCCGGCGGGAGAACCAGGCGACGATCTCCAAGCTGCGCTTCTCCCCGGATGAGCGGCCGATCGGCGTGCAGATCTTCGGCGCCGACCCGGCCGCCATGGGCGAGGCGGCAGCGCTCGTCACCGACGTCTTCGCCCCGGAGTTCATCGACATCAACTTCGGATGCCCGGTGAAGAAGGTCGTGAAGCGGAACGGCGGCTCCGGGTGCCTCAAGGATCTCGGCCTCGTCGCCGACGTCATTCGCGCGGTCTCGCGTGCCACGCACCTCCCGGTGACGGTCAAGATTCGCAGCGGCTGGAGCGAGGAGATGCGCGACCCGGTGGCGATCGCGCTCCGCTGCCAGGACGCGGGCGCTCGCGTGCTCACGCTGCACCCACGCACTCGCGCGCAGATGTACACGGGGAACGCACGCTGGGATGAGATCGCCGCCGTCACCGCGGCGCTCGAGATCCCCGTGCTCGGCAACGGCGACATCCGCACGCCGCAGGATGCGGTGCGCATGCGCGAGCAGACCGGGTGCGCCGGGGTGATGATCGCGCGCGGCTCCTTCGGCCAGCCGTGGATCTTCACGCAGGCGCGCGCGCTCCTCGAGGGGCGCCCGATGCCCGCCACGCCGCCGGTGGAGGAGCGCTTCGCCATCGCCGTCGAGCACGCGCGCATGGCCGAGGCGTACGAGAACGACCCCCGCGGCGCGGCGATCGAGTTCCGCAAGCACCTCGGCTGGTACGTGAAGGGGCTGCCGTCCTCCGCCGATCTGCGCCGGTCGCTCCACCAGGTGGAGTCGCTCGGGGCCGTGGAGGACATCTTCGGCGGCTACCTCGCCGCGATGCGACGGGGAGACATCCGCGAGGACGCCCCCGCCGACGACGCGCCGGAGGTCGCTGCGGCGTGATGCGCGATCGCGTTCTGGCGCTTCTGCGCCAGGTCGCGGACGGAGAGCTCGACGCCGAGGATGCACTGAAGCGGCTCGCCATGCCCATGGACGAGTCTCTCCCATTCGCCACCATCGACCACCACCGCGCCCTCCGCCAGGGGTACCCGGAGGTGATCTTCGCGTCGGGGAAGACCGCCCAGCAGGTGGTCGCGATCGCCGAGCGCGTGGCGGAGCAGGGGGAGGGCTTTCTCGTCACCCGGCTGCTCTCCGACATGGCCGCACCGCTGCGCGAGCGCTTCCCGGCGGTGGAGATCAACGAGCTCGGTCGCACGGCGTACCTCGCGCCCCCCGAGCCGCCCCCCCGCGGCCGGGGAACGGTGCTCGTGGTCACCGCCGGCACGAGCGATCTCCCGGTGGCCGAGGAGGCCGCCGTCACCGCGTGCGCGCTCGGCAACGATGTCGCCCGGCTCACCGACGTGGGCGTGGCCGGCATCCATCGCCTCTTCTCGCGCGCGGACGCGCTGCGCGACGCCGCGGTGGTCATCGTCGTCGCGGGAATGGAAGGGGCGCTCGCGTCGGTGGTGGGCGGGCTCGTGGCGGTGCCCGTGCTCGGTGTCCCGAACATCGTGGGCTTCGGGGCGAGCTTCGGGGGCGTGGCAGCGCTCCTCGCCATGCTGAACAGTTGCGCCTCGGGCGTCACCGTCGTCAACATCGACAACGGGTTCGGCGCGGCCTTCGCCGCGTCGCGCATCACGCACCGCTGACCTCCCACAGGTCCGTACGACATCTTTCCACCGACCCGAGGACGGGAGTCCTCGCGTCGCGCTCGCGCTGTGCGCGACGCTCGCCATCATCGCCGCGGGAGCGGCGCCCTCGCCCACTGTGGCGCTCGCGGCGTGCCTCACCGGCGCGGCCGCGTGGAGGCGGGGGTGGCGCCTTGGTGCGCCCGTCGCCGCCGCCGTGGTCCCCCTGCTGGTCGGCTGGGACCCGCTGCTGCCGCGCCCCGTCTCCCACACCACGCTCGCGTCGGTGCTCGCGCTGGTGGGAGCGGCGTTGCTCGGCGGCGAGCTGGCTCGGGACAGGGAGCAGGACGCGGCGGTGCGAGCACGCTCCATGGCCGCTCAGCCGGCCGGCTCCCGCCGGAGCTCCCCGGCGCCCGACACCCGGCGCGTGCCGGCCGCCGATGGCGCTCCGTTCGATGGCACCCTCGAGCAGGAGCTGATCGAGCGGTATCTCATGGAGCTCAGGGATGCCCTCGGCGCGGAGTCGGCGGTGTACTGGTCGCTCCGGGGGGGCGAGGAGATCACCGCCGTGGCGTCGTCGCTGGGCGGTGCGCTCGTGCCGTCGATCCACACCAATCCGTCGGTCGAGTCGCTGGTGCACTGGGCGGTGCAGCAGGGGATGCCCGCGTCCAACTACGACACCGACGACGCCTTCTTCCTCACCGCGCACGTGGGCACGCCCGAGCGCCCGCACGGCGCCGTGGGACTGTTCGCGTCCGACCGGCGTCTCATCGCGCGCGATCGCGCCAGGGTGTTCCTGCCGCGCTATGCGGCGCGCCTCGGCGCCATGCTCGACCTGCTCCAGGATGGACGGGAGACGCGCCGCTATCGCGGGAAGGCGGAGGCGCTCGCGCGCGCGGCCGAGCGGATCCAGGCGAGCACCGACCTCACGTCGCTGGGCACGGCGATCTGCGAGTCGACGCTGGAAGTCTCCGGCGGCACGCGCGCGGCGTTCGTGCTCTGGCGCGAGAAGGAGGACGCCGGACGGGTGGTGAGCGTGTCCACCGGGCACGCCATTCCCGAGGACTTCGTCGTGGCGGCGGACTCGCTGGTGGGCACGGCCTGTCGCGAGCGCACGCGGTTCACCATCCGCGAGGCGTACCGCATGTCCGACTTTCCGCTCTTCGCGCCGGGTGAGCCGGGGCGGCGGGTGAACTCCATCGCCGTGGTCCCGCTCCAGCGCGACAGCCGCGCGCTCGGCGCCATCGTGGTGGAGGGGGACGAGGAGGCGCAGCTCACCTCGGTGGAAGCCTCGCTGCTGATGCTGGTGGCGTCAGTGTCGGCGGCGGCGCTGCGGAGCGTCGAGGAGTTCCAGACGGTGCGGGAGCAGTCGAAGACCGATGGCCTCACGGGGCTCCCCAACCGCCGCGCGTTCGACGACCGGCTGCGACACCATCTGGCCGAATGCGACCGGCGCGGGCAGGTGCTGTCGCTGATCGTGGCAGATGTGGACAACTTCAAGCAGGTGAACGATCAGTACGGCCACGCCGCCGGCGACGCCGTGCTCGTGGCGGTGGCGCGGGCGCTGGAGCACGCCGTCCGCAACATCGACTTCTGCGCCCGCTACGGCGGGGAGGAGCTGGTGGTGCTGCTGCCGCAGACGCCGCTCGCGCTGGCGCGCGATGTGGCGGAGCGGCTGCGGCGGACGGTGGAGTCGCTGGAGATCGTGTCGGCGGGTCAGCGCCTGTCGGTGACGATGTCGTTCGGTGTGGCGTGCTATCCGGGCAGCACGCGGACGGCGGACCACCTGTTCGCCGCGGCGGACCGGGCGCTGTACGACGCCAAGAACGACGGTAGAAATTGCGTGAGATCGATCGGCGCAACGGTAACTGCCAAAAGTACTTGACTGCCAGCGCCGGAAGTGGATTCTGGTGCTGTGGCCCGGTTGACCCCGGGGCGCGGGACCGCTAGATTGCAGACGAGTTCGGGGGCGACTGGCTTCGACGGGGCAAGTGAAGCCGTGGCCGCGTGCCCAGGTCTCGGGTCCTGGTAAAACCCTCGGGAAAGATCACAACTGCCAACAACAACTTGGCTCTGGCTGCGTAACTTCGGTTCACGCACCTGCCTTTCAGGTAGCCCGCCCGAGGCGGCCTGACGGGTATCGCAAAATCGGGATAGGCCGGCGTCGCGTCTTCCGGTGACGGCCGAAGCTCCAGAAGACTCGTCCAGCAGTGGGCCGCCCACTGGCCAGCGGCTGGAGACCTCAATCGGTGGGCTACGCACGTAGACGCTGTAGTGGATCTGGTCTCGGACCGGGGTTCGATTCCCCGCGCCTCCATGCTCGAAGGGCTGGTTCAGGGTACTGAACCGGCCCTTCATCATTCCCGCTCCCGCCGACGCGCCGCCGGCTGCGACGAGCCGCCGCCCCCGATAGCCCCTGATGGCCGTGTGCCGGGAGCCGACCGCCGTGTCCGGAGCGCTCACCATCCACGATCCCGGTCCCTCCGCGGCGCGCGACCGCGCCGACGGCGTCGCACCCGCCGAGCTGCCGTTCCGCGTCCCCGGGGGCGGGGAGATCCGCTTTGGCACCGCGTCGTGGACCGATCCCACCCTCACGCGCGGCGCGGTGTTCTACCCCGCCGGGGTGGACTCTCCCGAGGACCGCCTTCGCTACTACGCCTCGCGCTTCTCCCTCGTGGAGGTGGACTCCACCTACTACGCCATCCCCGCGCGACGCATGGCCGAGCTGTGGCGCGAGCGGACGCCGGAGCACTTCACCTTCGACCTGAAGGCGCACGCCCTCATGACCGGGCAGCCGACCGAGGTGCGCCGGCTCCCGCCGGAGCTGCGTGATGCGCTCCCGCCGTCGCTCGCCGAGAAAGAGCGCATCTACGGCAAGGATCTCCCCCCCGACCTCTACGACGAGGTCTGGCGCCTCTTCCTCGATGCGCTCGAGCCGCTGCGATCCTCGGGGAAGCTGGGCTCGATCCTCCTCCAGTACCCGCGCTGGTTCAACCCGGGCGCGGAGAGCCGCGAGCGCATCCTCGAGGCGCGTGAGCGGCTGGGGGACGTGGCATCGGCGGTGGAGCTGCGCAACGCCCTCTGGTTCTCCGGACGGAACGCGGAGGGAACCCTGCGCTTCCTCGAGGAGCACCGCATTCCATTCGTCATGGTGGACGAGCCGCAGGGCTTCCGGAGCAGCGTCCCTCCGGTGGAGGTGGTCACCTCCCCGCGACTCGCCGTGATCCGCTTCCACGGCCGCAACGCCGCCAACTGGGAGCGTCCCGGCGTGAGCGTGGCCGAGCGGTTCCGCTACCTGTACGACCGCGAGGAGCTGGCCGAGTGGGTGCCGCGGATCGGCGAGACGGCCGGTCGGGTGCGCGAGACGCACGTGATCATGAACAACTGCTACTCGAACTACGGCACCACGAACGCCGCCGAGATCGCGGAGATGGTACGCCAGGTGTACGGCACGGCTGGCCCCCGAATTGCCGAGTGACGGGAGTCTCCACGACGAGGGGCTGATGAGCGCCACCGGCAGGGGCACGCACCGGGCTCGCGGATTGGGCGACGTCTCGAGCCAGGAGAAGAAGTCGATCACGCACGGTGACTTCTGGATTCCGGAGCCCGAGCGCGAGCTCTACAAGAGCGTGCTGCGCGCGCTGAACGAAGCTGGAGTCCCGTACGTCATCGCGGGCGCGTACGCGATCTACGAACACACCGGGATCTATCGCGAGACGAAGGATCTCGACCTGTTCGTGGAGCCGGCGCACGTGATCTCGGCGATGCGCGTGCTGCGCGGGATCGGGCTGACCACACGCCTGGAGCAGGCGCACTGGCTCGCGAAGGCGATCGACGGGCGCCGCTTCGTGGATGTCATCTTCGGGATGGGGAACGGCCTCGCGCTCATCGACGCCGACTGGTACCGGCACAGCCGCCCCGCGATCCTCGCCGCCACGCCGATCCGTGTCGCGCCGCCCGAGGAGCTGATCTGGCACCGGCTGTTCATCAGCGAGCGCCACCGCCAGGACATGGCGGACATCGTGCATCTGATCGCCAGCGTCGGGCCGCTCATGGACTGGCGGCGACTCGTGGAGAAGACGGGGGAAAACTGGCCGCTGCTGCTCGCGCAATTGCAGATGTTCTTCTACGTGTATCCGGAGTACCCGGGCGCCGTCCCCGGGTGGGTGATGTCCGAGCTGCTCGAGCGGGCCGTGGTGGAGCTGCATCGCGAGCGGAGCGGCGAGCGGGTGACGCGCGGCACGCTCGTCTCGCGCTTCAGCTTCACGATCGACGTCAACGAGTGGGGCTTCCGCGACCTGCGGGCGGAGAGCGTCTCGGCCATGGAGCGCCAACCGGTGATCAGGGAGCTCGCCACGAGCGACGTCTGGGACGAGCGCTCGCGGTCGGTGGAGGAGTATCATGCCCGAGTCGCCTGACCTGCACATCGTGAGCGGCGAGACGCCCGACGCCCCCGACTCGGGGAACGGGGCGGCCGCGCCGCCCCCGGAGAGCGGAGAGCGCCGGCACGGCGGGGATCGCCGGCGCGAGACGCGCGTGCGGATCGCCGCCGTCGGCGACTTCCACTGCGGCGCGGAGGAAGTCGGGGCCTATCGCGAGCTGTTCGCCGAGGCGAACGCGTCGGCGGACGTGCTCGTGATCACCGGCGACATGACGCGGCGCGGGCTCTCCGCGGAGTTCAAGGTGGTGGTCGGGGAGCTCGCCGACGTGAAGATCCCGATCGTGGCGGTGCTCGGGAATCACGACTACGAAGCGGGGGAGGTGACCGAGGGGCTCGCGATCCTCCGCGCGCGGGGGATCCACATGCTCACCGGCGATGCCTTCCAGCTCGACGACCGGGTGTCGTTCGCCGGCGTGAAGGGGTTCATGGGCGGCTTCGGCCGGGGCACGCTCACCGCGTTCGGCGAGCCGGAGACCAAGGCGTTCGTGAACGCGACGCTGTGCGAGGTGCAGGCGCTCGAGCTCGCGATGCGGCGGCTCTCCACGCCCGTGCGGGTCGTGGTGCTGCACTACGCGCCGATCGCCGCGACCGTGGCGGGGGAGCCGCCGTTCATCCTGCCGTTCCTGGGCACCGACCGCCTGGCCGATCCCCTCGACCGGTACGGCGCGACGGTGGCCTTCCACGGGCATGCCCATTCGGGCACGCTGCACGGGTGCACGCCGGGGGGCGTGCCGGTCTACAACGTGTCGCTGCCGCTGCTGCGCCGGGACGGGGTGGGGAAGATGTTCCTCGTCCACGAGGTCCCGATCCCGGCCCCGGCGCCGCACCCGGCGCCCACGTCAGTCGCCTGACGCGAGCGCCGCGCGCGCCGCGGCGAGTCGCGCGATCGGCACGCGGTACGGAGAGCAGGACACGTAGTTCAGTCCGGCCTCGTGGCAGAAGTGCACGGAGCGCGGATCGCCGCCGTGCTCGCCGCAGATTCCCGTCTTGAGCTCCGGGCGCACGCGCCGCCCCTCGCCGACCGCCCACCGGATCAGCTTTCCCACGCCCGTGACATCGAGCGACTGGAATGGATCCTCGGCGAATATCCCGCGATCCACGTACGCGGGCAGGAAGCGGCCCGCATCATCCCGGCTCATCCCGAGCGTGGTCTGTGTGAGGTCGTTGGTGCCGAACGAGAAGAACTCGGCCGAGGTCGCGATCTCGTCGGCGGTGAGCGCGGCGCGCGGCAGCTCGATCATCGTCCCCACGGTGTAGGGAACGTCCTCCCCCATCACACCGAGCACCTGGCGCGCGACGTCGTCGATGATCGCGCGCTGGTGCTCGAACTCCTTCAGCGAGGCCACGAGCGGCACCATGATCTCCGGCCGCACCTCGAGGCCGCGACGCTTCACCCGCACCGCTGCCTCGAAGATCGCGCGCGCCTGCATCTCGGTGATCTCGGGATAGGTGATCCCGAGGCGGCAGCCGCGGTGGCCGAGCATGGGGTTCGTCTCGCGCAGCGCCTCCACCACCCGGTTGAGCTCCTCCCGCGGCATCCCCAGCGTGCGCGCGAGGCGCTTGGTGTCCTCCCCGCCGTGCGGCAGGAACTCGTGCAGCGGTGGGTCGAGCAGGCGGATGGTCACCGGCAGTCCCTGCATCGCCTCGAAGATGCCGTCGAAGTCCTGGCGCTGCATGGGCAGGAGCTTCGCGAGCGCGCGCCGCCGTCCGGTCTCGTCGCGCGCCACGATCATCTCGCGCATGGCGGTGATGCGATCTCCCTCGAAGAACATGTGCTCGGTGCGGCACAGGCCGATCCCCTCGGCGCCGAAGGCGCGCGCCATGCGCGCATCGGCCGGCGTGTCGGCGTTCGCGCGCACGCGCAGCACGCGCGCCTCGTCGGCCCACTGGAGCAGACGCGCGAAGGAGAGATACGCGCGCGAGTCGCCGCCGAGCATCTGCCCCGAGAGCACGCGCACGACCTCGCTCGGGATGGTCGGCAGGTCGCCGCCGAACACCCGACCGCTGGCGCCGTCGAGGGTGATCCAGTCTCCCTCGTTCACGACCATGCCGTCCGCGGTGAAGCGGCGATGCTCCAGGTCCACCTCGATCTCGCGGCAGCCGACGACGGCGCATTTGCCCATCCCGCGCGCCACCACCGCCGCGTGGCTGGTCATCCCGCCGCGCGCGGTGAGCACGGCACGCGCGGCCACGATGCCGTGGAAGTCCTCCGGCGTGGTCTCCTCGCGCACGAGGATCAC
>CAMLEQ010000128.1 GCA_946479015.1 uncultured Gemmatimonadota bacterium
GCGAGAGTAGGTTCGTGTGTAGGCGGACTCTCTCTACAGCCGAGCCTACACGCGCTCTACCTCGCATCTACTCCCGTCAGTTCCCCACACGCCACACGCGTTCTTCGGTGGTCCAGCCACCAGGCCCTACCTTCTCCGGGGCCGCGCATGGCTCAGACCGTGGCGCCGGCGTGTCGAAACGCACGGCCATCATCGGCGCGGCCCGCCGGTTGCGTTCGTCGCGTCGCGGGCGCGCGAGCGCCCATTGCCGGTGCTGGAGGGAGTATGGCAGAAGTCCTGATTCGCTTCGACGAGCCGATTCACGATTCCCGCGGACGCGGCTTTGCGGCCCAGGTGTGCGGGCGCGTGGCGCACGACGGGATGTGGGAAGGGTGGGTCGAGTATCAGCCGATCGATGGTGGGGAGGTGCTGCGCTCCCCCCGTGAGACATCGCAGCCGAACCGCCACGATCTCGAGTACTGGGCGACGGGGCTGAGCGTGGCGTATCTGGAGGGCGCGCTCGACAGGGCACGGCGCGCCGCGGCGCCGAGAGTGGAGGAGCCGGCACCGGTGGTGCGCCCGTTCTTCTCCGAGCCGGCACCCCCACCCGGGCCGGCGGTCGCGATGACGTCGCGCGCGGTGCTCGATCCATTCGCCGTGCACGCGCAGGGAGAGCAGATCCTCCGCAGCGAGCTGCAGGCGCTCTCCCGCGACCAGCTCGTGAACGTGGCCGATGCCTACGCGCTCGTGGGTCCCGAGGCCGCGCGCTCGTCGGTGAGCAAGGGCGCGCTCGTGGATGCGATCGTCGCCGCGGTGCGCCTTCGCGTCGAGTCCGGCCAGCGACGCTGAGCGGAGTGCGCCCCGCGCGTCAGCGCGCGGCGAGGAGCGCCGCCGCGACCTCGCGGACCTGCGCGGCGTGCCGCTCCTCGTGGTACCCGATGAAGACCACCCACTGGTGAATGTCGAGCGTGCCGAGCGCGGGGTGCGTGAATCGGGAGTCGCCGGGCGGCACCCCATCGCGCGCCAGCACCGCATCGCGCAACCGCTGCCGGCTCTCCTCGAGCGCGCTCCACGCGACGTCGAACGAGCACCCCGCGCGCGGGTGCACGGCCTCCGCCGCCACTACCGTTCGGCCCCGGTCCAGCGCGCGCGCGGCGTCGAGCGAGCCGACGGTCGCGCCGGGGCGGTAGGTGGGCGTGGGCTCCGTGCCGTCGGCGATGGGAATCGCCGCGATGCGTTGCGCCAAGCGGTCCTCGACGAGCGACAGGTGCTCGACGATCTCCGCCACCGACCACCGCTCCGGCGCGGGGCGGCGCTCGCGAAGGGAAGGGGACACCGCGTCCACCGTCTCGCGCAGGACGGCGCGCGTGCGGTCGAGGTGCTCCAGCAGCTCGGTGGTGACGGGGTGCATGCCCCGCGTCACCCGTCGTTCCGGTCGAGCTCCGCGAGCAGCCGCTCGAAGAGCCGCTCACGATCGAACAGGCCGTGCCGGTACTCCTTCGCTTCGGTGCGGGCGATCTCCATGCGGAGCTCGGGGAGATAGCTGGCCAGCGCTTCGCGCAGCACGACTGCCTCGCGCTCGGTGAGGGCGATCTGCATGCGACACCTCCGGAGCCGGTCGGGGAGCGGCGACCACACGCCGCCGTGGTGAGTCACCCGTGGAGTATATGCGGGGGCGCGAACGGCAGCCAGGCGTGGCCGAGCGCGCCAGTGTCGCGGGGCGGACCTGGTGGCTAGACCACCGAACAACGCGTGTGGCGTGTGGGGAACTGACGGGATGAGGAGCTAGGTCGAGCGCATGTAGCGAATGGGCGGCTGGTGTAGCGAGTAGAGTTCTTTTCTGGCGTGCGTGGGGGCGCCTCTGCGCCCCGTCCCCATGCTGCCACTATCTAGCGCTGTAACCACTAACCCACCGAGGCGGGCGAATTATGCGCCGGCCTCTCTCGTGTACTCGCCAGGCAGGACTCGAACCTGCGACCCGCGGATTACCTACCACTTCGGCTTTCGCCGCCGCCCAAGAGCGTTCGTGGTCTGGACTTTCCCTTCGCCTTCACCCGAGGTGGTCAGGCGCCCGCCATCAAGTCTCTACACCTTCCCTTGCGGGCTTGGCTCGGGGTTGGGATTTCACACCGTTCCCCGACTTTGACGGGATTCACGCGAGCGGTTTCCCGCCCGGTGTGCCAATTGACAGTCCGCTGCTCTACCGACTGAGCTACTGGCGATCGATTGTCATTCCTCTCTCGC
This sequence comes from uncultured Gemmatimonadota bacterium, assembly GCA_946479015.1. The sequence goes on from CAMLEQ010000128.1 coordinate 2,224, forward strand.
GCACTGACGTGCGGAGATAGCTAACAAAATTAGCCGTCCCCGAGGAGCGTGTCAAGCAAAGAGCGCCCGCTGGTCGCGCCGTGCGCCGGCGGTTTTCGCCGCTTCCGTGCCTGCACCCAGCACTCCGCGCAGCCACTGGCCGGTGTACGAGCCCTCCACGCGCGCGACCTCTTCCGGCCGCCCCATCGCCACCACCTCCCCGCCACGCACGCCGGCCTCCGGCCCGAGATCCACCACCCAGTCCGCGAGCTTGATGATGTCCAGATTGTGCTCGATCACCACCAGCGTGTGCCCGTGGTCGACGAGGCGCTCGAGCACGCGCACCAGCTTGCGGATGTCCTCGAGGTGCAGCCCGGTGGTCGGCTCGTCCATCACGTACAGCTTCCGCCCCCCCTTCCGGCCGGCGCTCGCCAGCTCGCGCGCCACCTTGATGCGCTGCGCCTCCCCGCCGGAGAGCGTGGGCGCGGGCTGCCCCAGGCGCAGGTAGCCGAGCCCCACCTGTTGCAGGTGCCAGAGCGCCTGCCCGAGCTTCTCCTCCTTGGGGAAGAAGCGGATGGCCTCGTCCACGGTGAGGTTCAGCACGTCGTGGATGCTCTTGCCGTTCACCTTCACCTCGAGCACCTCGGGCTTGAACCGCTTGCCCCCGCAGTCGTCGCACGGGACGAACACGTCGGCCATGAACACCATCTCCACTTCGAGCTGTCCCGCGCCCTCGCACGTCTCGCAGCGCCCCCCGGCCATGTTGAAGCTGAAGGTCCCCGCCGTGTAGCGCCGCTTCCGCGCGAGCGGCTGGTCGGCGAAGATCCGCCGGATCTCGTCGAACGCCTTCACGTACGTCACGGGATTCGAGCGCGGCGTCTTGCCGATCGGACTCTGGTCGATGAGCACCACGTCGTCCAGCGGCTCCCAGCCGGTGATGCCGTCGAAGTCGCCGACGCGCTCCCCCAGGTGCTGCTTGGCCGTGTGCTCCCCGTGGAGGCGCGTCTCGAGCGCGCGATAGAGCACGTCGTGCACGAGCGTGCTCTTCCCCGAGCCGGAGACTCCGGTGACGACGGTCATCGCGCCGAGGGGGATCTTCACCTCCACGCCGCGCAGGTTGTGCTCGCGTGCGCCGGTGAGGGTGATCCACCGCGGCCCGAGCGCGCGCCGCTCCTCGGGGAGCGGGATCTCACGGGCGCCGGTGAGGTACGCGCCGGTGAGCGGGCTGTTCGCCGCCTCGGACATGGGGCCGGTGAACACGAGCTGTCCCCCGTGCTCGCCGCTCGCCGGCCCGAGCTCCACCATGTAGTCCGCCGCGCGGATGGCCTCGAGGTCGTGCTCCACCACGAGCACGGTGTTCCCCCCCTCGCGCAGCCGCTGCAGGAGCGCGAGCAGCCGGCTCACGTCGCGCGGATGCAGACCGATGCTCGGCTCGTCCAGGACGTACAGCGTGTCCACGAGCTGCGAGCCGAGCGAGTTGGCGAGGCCGATGCGCTGCGCCTCGCCGCCGGAGAGCGTCCGCGTGGCGCGGTTCAGGGAGAGATAGCCGAGCCCCACGTCCACCAGGAAGTGCGTGCGCGCGCGCGCTTCCTTCAGGATGTTCTCCGCCACGCGCGCCTCGAACTCCGACAGGGGAAGCGCGTCGAGCCAGGGCGCGAGCTCCTCCACCGGCAGCTCGCTCGCGTCGGCGATGGACTTCCCCGCCACGCGCACGTGCAGCGCCTCGGGCTGAAGCTTCGCGCCTCCGCAGGAGGCGCAGGTGCGCGCCGACTGGTACTGCCGGAGGAACACGCGGATGTACTGCTTGTAGCGCTTCTCCTCGAGGTCGCGCAGGAAGGGGAAGATCCCCTTGTAGCCGCGCTCCCTGGCGTGCAGCAGCCGCTCGCGCTGCGATGCGGGGAGATCGCGCCACGGCGTGTCCAAGTCGATCCCCGCCTTGCGCGCGAACTCGGCGAGCGCACGCCGCTTGTTCTCGTAGCGCGGCTTCGTCCACGGATCGATCGCTCCCTGCCGGAGCGTCCGCTCGGGGTAGGGAACGATCAGCGCCTCATCGTACTCGAGGGTGGCGCCGAAGCCGTTGCAGGTGGGGCACGCGCCGCGCGGACTGTTGAAGGAGAAGAGCTGCGGCGTCGGCACCGGCGCCCGCGTGCCGTCGTTGGGGCACTCGAAGCGCTCAGTGAAGGAGAGCCGGGGCGCGGGGCGCGGGGTGCGGGACGCGGAGGCACTCTCGCTCCCCGCGTCCCGCGCCCCGCGCCCCGGCTCCGGTGCGAGGAGCACGACACAGTCACCATCACCGTCCGCGAACGCGGTGCCCACGGCGTCGGCGAGGCGGCGGGCGGCATCGGGGGAGACCACGAGACGGTCCACGATCACGAGCAGCTCCGACGCGCGCGTGACGTCCGGTGTGCCGCCGGCGAGGTCGTCGAGGTGCTTCACCTCGCCGTCGATGCTCACGCGGAGAAAGCCCTGCGCGCGCAGCGACTCGAGCACCATCTCGTGCGTTGCCGTGTCGCTCAGGCGGAGCGGGAAGGCGACGGAGAAGCGCGTCCCCTCTGGGAGGGCGAGCACGGCGTCGGTGACCGACTGCACGGTGTCGGGGCGCATCTCGCGCCCACACTTCGGGCAGAAGGTGTGTCCCACGCGTGCCCAGAGCAGCCGGAGGAAATCGTAGACCTCCGTCGCCGTTCCCACGGTGGAGCGCGAGGTCTTGGTGGGGTTCTTCTGCTCGATGGCCACCGCGGGGGAGAGCCCGTCGATGTGGTCCACGAGCGGCTTCTCCATCCGCTCGAGGAACTGCCGCGCGTACGCCGACAGCGACTCCACGTAGCGGCGCTGCCCCTCGGCGTAGATGGTGTCGAACGCGAGGGAGGACTTCCCCGACCCCGAGGGACCGGTGATGACCGTGAACGCCCGTCGGGGGATCTCGAGATCGAACCCCTTCAGGTTGTGCTGCCGCGCGCCGCGGACGACGATGTGGGACTTCATCCCCTGAAATGTAGCGGCGGGAAGACCGAAGAAGAACCGTACGGGAGGGGGATTCTGGGGCCAAGTCGCTAGACCACCATGAAACGCGTGTGGCGTGTGGGGAACTGACGGACAGAGGGCGTAGGGACGGCGCGTGTAGGGCGGGATGTAGAGAGAGCTCACCTACAGCCGAGCCTACACGCGCTCTACCTACCTTCTCTTCCCGTCAGTGCCCTACACGCGACACGCGTCCTTCGGTGGTCCAGCCACCACATCCTAGAATCGACGACGCACGACTCTTCCTATGACCAGCACCACGATCGCCCCCGACGTCGCGATGGCGATCGAGCGGACGTCGAGGCGCGGCTGGGTGATGCGCCCCCAGCCGAGGAGCGATCCGATCCAGCCGCCGATCACCGCGCCCAGGACGCCGAGCAGGATGGTGATGATGCAGCCCGCGGGATCGCGCCCCGGCACGAGGAATTTCGCCAGCGCGCCGGCGACGAGGCCGAGGATCACCCAGTGCCAGAACATCGGGGGTCGGAGGTCGGGGGCTGGAGGTTAGGGGAAGTCAGAGAGAGCGGGAACGGGAACAGGAGCGAACGGTGCTCGCGTCAGGCCAGGTGCCTCGGGGCAGGTGCGTCAGGCCACATCGTCAGTGCGAGGGCGGCGCCACCGGCGCCGCCCTCGCAGTCCTTCCCCGACCCCCAGCCCCTGGCCTCCGACCCCTAGCCAGTCACGGGGTCCGACGCACCGCCAGGCGGTAGATCCAGAGCAGGATGATCGCACCGACGATCGCGAGAACGATGCTCCACACGCTGAAGCCATTCAAGCCGCGCCCGACGATCAAATTGCCGATCCACCCGCCCACGAACGCGCCGATGATGCCGATGATGATCGTCACGATGAAACCGCCGGGATCGTTGCCCGGCATGATGGCCTTCGCGATTGCCCCCGCGATCAGCCCGAGCACGATCCACGCGATGATCCCCATAGAGCCTCCCGTTCCAGGGTCTCTCCGACTCGGCGCGCGACGGGCGCGGCCGCCTACCACTCACTACGACGCGTAGCAACCCCAGTGCCAGCCACGGCCGCTTGCTTGCGTTCTCCGGCGGAGATAGCTTCGACGGTCGCGGCGCCCCTCCCAGGGCGCCCGCTGGTTTCGCGCCACTTCACCACGTCGCTCTTCCGCTGAGCTTCCTCGCGGAACACCGCTCATGCCCTACATCCAACAGGACGGACAGCAGCATCCGCTCGTGCCGGGCGACAACACCGTGGGCGCGGCGGCCGCGGCGCGCGTGAGGGTGGCGGGCGCGGGCGTGGGCGACACCGTGGCGGTGCTCGCCGTGGGGGCGGACGGGAGCACGGTGATCCGGCGGCACGGCGACTCGGCGGTGAAGGTGAACGGCGTCCGGCTCGGCGCCGAGCCGACGCCGCTGATCCATGGCGACAAGATCGAGATCGACGGGCGCGAGCTGTTCTTCGGCGACGACCGAAAAGCCGGAAACACGCAGTACGTTCCCAGCGTACGTATTCCTGAGACTGCCGCGCCGGCGCATGTCGCGGCACGCCCGACGGCGGCCGCCGGTGGGCGGCTGCTGTCGCTCGTGGACGGGCGCGAGTACCCGGTGCCGGAGCGCGGGCTCGTGATCGGACGCGATCCGGCATGCGACGTGGTGGTGCCGGCGGGCGCGGTGTCGCGCCGGCACGCGGTGATCGCACCAGGGCGTGATGGTTACATTCTCACGGACACGAGCACGAACGGCGTGCTGGTGAACGGTGCGAGCGTGGCGTCGCCGACGGTGCTCGGGCGGGGCGATGTGCTGACGGTGGGAGGGGAGGAGTTCCGGTTCTACGCGGATGCCGCCGCGCCGGCACCCGCGCCCGCGCCGGCCCCCGCCCCCGCGGCGCCGGCGGAGACACGCGTGCCGCTCGCGATGCTGGAGGTCATGGGGACTGGGGTCATGCAGGGACGCACGTTCGAGATCCACTCTCCGCTCACGCACATCGGGCGCGGCGCGCACAACGACGTGGTGGTGCCGGACGAGAGCGTCTCGGACACGCACGCGAAGATCCAGCGGCGCGAGACGGGGTGGTGGGTGGTGGACGTGGACTCGACGAACGGAACGTACGTGGGGGGGCGGCGGATCACAGGTGAGGCGCGCCTGATGGGCGTACCGGTCCTGCGTTTTGGCGGCGTGAAGTTCATCTTTCGGAGTGCGGAGCAGCAGGCGGCGGAAGCGGCGGGGCAGACGCGAGCGATCGCGGCACTCTCGCCGGAGCTCCGCCAGAGGCTGGCGGAGGAGCAGTCGCCGCCGGCTTCGCGACAGCACGCGCCCGCGGCGGCGCGCCCGGCAGGGGCGCCGCGCGAGCAGGGAGCGCCGGCGCCGGCTCCGGCGTCGAGCCCCTCGGGCGGCCGGCGATTGTACTGGCTGCTCCTGCTCGCGGCGTTGGCGGCGGGCGCATACCTATTACTGGCGAGAGGCTAGTGGAGCTCGAGGTCGGTCAGGGCACGAACACCGGAATGATCCGGTCGGGCAACGAAGACAGCTACTTCTCGGACCCGGAGCACGGGCTGTTCGTCGTCGCCGATGGGATGGGCGGTCACGCCGCGGGCGAGGTCGCCAGCGACATGGCGGTGCGCATCCTGGCCGACGAGTTGCGCGTGGTCGGCGAGATCACCGACGAAGGAGCGGCGGGGGAGCGCGTGCAGCGCTCGCTCAAGCACGCCAATCTCGCGATCTACCAGCGCACGCTCACCGAGATCGACAAGCAGGGGATGGGGACCACGGCCTCCGTGCTCATCCTGCGTGGCGGGCGCTATCTCATCGGGCAGGTGGGCGATTCCCGCATCTACCTCCTGCGCGACGGGCAGCTCCGGCAGCTCACGAAGGATCACTCGTACGTGCAGGAGCAGGTGGACGCCGGCGTGCTCACCCCCGAGCAGGCGCGCTACCACCCGTACAGCAACGTCATCACCCGCTGCGTCGGCGCGGGGCAGGACGTGGAGCCCGACCTCTATCAGGGAGAGGTGCACCGTGGAGACACCTTCCTCGTGGCGAGCGATGGCCTCACCGGGATGGTGGATGACCGGCGGCTCCAGCAGCTGCTGATGGCGCGCGCGTCGGCGCAGCGCATCGTCGAGGCGCTCATCTCCGAGGCGAACGGCCGCGGAGGGCTCGACAACATCACGGCGATCGTGGTGCGCGTCCGCTCGGCGGACGAGGACACGGCGGCGTCGGGCGAGAGCTCCGGACCCACCGACTGACATGCCGAACGACACCGTCGGCTCCGTGGCCGAGCTCTATCTGGGGAACATCCTCTACGCGTTGGAACTCGCGGCGCTCTCGCTCGAGGAGCAGCACCGCCGCGAGGACGCCGCCTTCTACCGCGGGATCGCGCGCAAGCTCGCCGAAGCGCGTGGCCAGGAGGTGCGCGGCACGGGGGCGCGGGACGCGGGAGGGGAGGGAGAAGGACGCGGCTCCTGAGGGTCGTGCGCGCGCGTCAGGGCGCGCCCGTCGCCGTGCGCGCGCGGTGCGCGGGAATCGCGCGACGCTCGTACTCCGGCAGCATGGAGCGGAACGCGGGAAGGAAGGGGGCCGGCGGCGCGCCGGCGAGCCGCGAGGCCAGCGCGGCGAGGTGGGTGTGCCACCCCGCGCAGAACTTCGGCATCGCGGACGTCGGGAGCGCGCGGTGCGTGAGCACGAGGCGCACGCGCGTGCCCTGCTCGCTCAGCTCGAACGTCACCTCCGGCTGCGGCATCCCCTCGACGCTGGCCGCCTCGTCGGCGGGTGCCATCCAGGTGTAGGCGACGAGGCGCGGCGGCTCCCAGCGCGTGATGGTGCCGAGGATCACCCCCGCCGCGTCGTCGGGCTCGGGGGCCTCCGACACGTCGAAGCGGAGCCGTACCTGCCCGCCGGCGCGCGCCTCCACGCTGGCATCCGCGAGCCAGGCGGCGAGATGCCCCGGCTCGGTGATGAACTCCCACACGCGCTCCACCGGGCCGGGGAGGAGCCGCTCGAAGCGAACGGTGTGCGCATCGACGATCGTGCCGAGCTCGGTCATGGCATCTGCCTCGGCGTCATCGCGGCGGCCGATGCGAGCGCCAGCGCGCACGCCCCGCGTTTCGCGCAACGCTACCGCCGCGACCCCGGAAGTCAATAGCGAGCGATCGTGCCTGCGGGGCGCGGGGCGCGCGGTGCGCGGGCACTCCGACGCTCGTGGTGGCGCGCTACCCGTGC
>CAMLEQ010000129.1 GCA_946479015.1 uncultured Gemmatimonadota bacterium
GCGGCGGTGTCGGGGCGGCCGATCATCTCGATCTCCAGGTTCGCCTCCATCCGCGCCAGCGGCCGCACCGGGTGCTCGATGTACCAGCGCGTGCCGAGCAGCCCCACCTCCTCGCCGGTCGTGGCGAGGAACACCACGGTGCGCCGCGGCGACACGCCGTTCTTCAGCGCCCGCGCGATCTCGAGCACCGCCACGGTGCCCGACGCATCGTCGTCGGCGCCGTTGTAGATCGAGTCGCCGCGCACGGGGACGCCGATCCCGAGGTGGTCGTAGTGCGCGTCGACGAGCACCACCGAGTCGCGCAGCACGGGGTCGGTGCCGCGCACGATCCCTACCACGTTCACCGCCGGCAGCCGCCGCGCGCCGGAGTCGGGGCGCGACCCATCGAGGAGTTCCAGGCGGGTCTCGGACGATCCGTTCGGCGCGGCGGGGAGCTCTCCGACGGGGACGCGCTGGAAGTAGCCGCTGTCCCCGGCCGGCTCGAGACCGATCTCCTTCATCCGCGCGGCGATCCAGCGCGCCGCGCGCATCGCGCCCGCCGTGCCGGTGCGGCGCCCCTGCATGGAGTCATCGGCCAGCGCGGACAGCTCGCGCCGCACGTTGACCTCGTTCACCAGCGCGTCGACCGCGGCGCCGCCGCGCGGCGGCGCCGACGACCCCTGGGCGAGCGCGAGCGGGGCGGCGAGCGGAAGCAGGAGCGCGGCGCCGAGCGTCCGCGCGAGTGGAAGAGCACGCATCGAGGATCGGGTTCGAGTGGAGCTCATTTCGAGCGCCCCGAGACGGGGTTCTCGGGCATCAGCGAGACCTGCACGACGTTGTCGCGGTCGAGCCAGCGGCGCGCCGCGTCGCGGATGGCGGCGGCGTCGAGCCGGCGCACGTCGGCGGGGTACGCGAGGATCTCGCGCGGGTCCCAGCCGTTGTAGTCGTACGCGTACAGCAGCGAGAGCCAGACGCCGTTGCGCCGGAGCCCGGTCTCGCGCTCGCGGAGCTGCGTCTCCTTCACCTTCGCCAGATCCTGCGCCGTGGGCCCCACGCGCTGCAGCGAGTCGATCTCCTCGAACACCGCGCGCGTCAGCTCGTCCACGCGCCCCGGCGCGGACCCGAACTCCACCGAGATCTCGTAGCGCTCGCGCGGGTAGTGCGACGGCGACGCGCTCACGCTCACGCCGTACGTCCCGCCGAGCCGCTCGCGCAGCCGGTCGCGCAGCCGGATCTCCAGCACGTCCTGGAGCGAGGACATCAGGTACACGTCGTGGCGCGTGTACTGGAACGGGCCGGAGAACACGATCGCCGTCTCGCTCTTGGGGTCGGTCCCCTTGTGCACCTCGCGCTTCACCACGCCGCGCGGGTAGTCCAGCCCCACGTCGCGCCACCGCTCGCGCTTCCCGGTGGAGGGGAGGCTCGCGAGGTACCGCTCCACGAGCGGCCGCAGGCGCAGCGTGTCGATGTTCCCGACGAAGAAGAAGGTGAACCCCCCGGCATCGGCGAAGCGGTGACGGTAGAAGTCGATCGAGCGCGCGAGGCTCATCTGGTCGAGCGCGCGCTCGGTGATCGGCTTCGCGCGCGGGTGGTGCCGCGTCAGCGTGGCGTCGAGCGTGTCGGAGAACGCGGCGTCCGGGTCGGCGTCGCGGTTCGCGAGCAGCGCTTTCACGCGCGAGCGGTACGCGAGGTACGCCGCGCTGTCCGCGCGCGGAGCGGTGAAGTAGAGGTGGATGAGCTGGAAGAGCGTCTCCGCGTCGGCGGGTGAGCCCCCGCCCGCGAGCCCCTCGTCGTACTGGCCGATGATGGGCTCCACGCTCACGGACTTCCCCGCGAGCGCCTTGCGCAGCGCGGTGGCGCTGAAGCTCCCGACGCCGCCGGCGGACACCACCGCCGTGGCGGTGCGCGCGGGGATGAGCAGCGAGTCGGCGGCGAGCGAGGTGCCGCCGAGCGCGTAGGCCCGCACGAGCAGCTCGTCGTCCTTGAAGTCCGTGGGCTTGAGCACCACGCGCGCGCCGTTGGAGAGCGTCCACTCCGTGACGCCGAGCTCCGGGATGCGCCGCGTGGCGGTCACCCGCCCCGGCACCGGCGCGCGCGCGATGAGCGGCGCGTCGGAGGTCGAGTCGTCGTACGCCGCCACGGCGGCCTTCGACACGCTGTCGGCCACCGCGAGCAGCGCGCGAGCGGTGGGGACGTCGGCGCTGTCCTTCGCCGGCGCGCTCGCGAGGATCACGCGGCTGTGCCCGCCCAGCCACTCGCGCGCGAGGCGGTTCACCTCGTCCAGCCGGATCCCCGGCACGAGCGCCCGCCCGAGCCGCCACTCCGCGGCGACGCCGGGGATGGGATCCCCCTCCAGATAGTTGTCGACGTACTCGTCCACGTAGTCGCTGGAGGCGGTCTTCGCCCGCTCGGCGTACGCGCGCTCCATCCCGCGCAGGAAGTCCGCCTTCGCGCGTTCCAGCTCGGTCTGCGTGAAGCCGTGCTGCGCCACGCGCTCCCCCTCGGTGAGCAGCGCCGCCAGCCCGCGCGCGATTCCGCCGTCGGACACGAGCGCGCTCAGCGCGTACACCTCCTTCGACCGGATCAGCCGCCCCTGCGCCGAGTAGGCGCCGAGGAAGGGGGCGCCGGGGCGCTGCGCGATCTCGCCGAAGCGCTCGTTCAGCATCGCGTCGTAGAGCCCTTCCACCAGGCGCTCGCGGTAGTCGCCCACCGTGCGCTCATCGCGCACCGGCTGCTTGTAGTAGACGGCGACGCCCGAGCTGGTGTTCTCCGGGTCGGTGACCACGGACACGAGCGTGCTGTCGGTGTCGGGCACGCTGTAGAGCTCGCGCTGCCGCGGATGCGGCGGCGGCGCGAGCGACGCGAAGTGGCTGCGGATGAGCTGCTCCACGCGCTTCGCGTCGAAGTCGCCGACGGCCACCACGGCCATCAGATCGGGGCGGTACCAGTCGTGGTAGAAGCGGAGCAGCTGATCGCGCCGCACGTGCTCGAGCGTGGCCCGATCGCCGATCGGGATGCGCCGCGCGTAGCGCGACCCGGCGAAGAGCACGGGGAACTGCTTGTCGCGCACGCGCTGCGCCGCGCCACGCCCCAACCGCCACTCCTCGATCACCACCCCGCGCTCGCGGTCCACCTCGGCGCTGTCGAAGGTGACGCCGTGCGCCCAGTCCTCCAGGATCTGCACCCCCGTCTCGAGCAGCCGCGCGCTGTCGGTGGGGACGGTGAGCTGGTACACCGTCTCGTCGAACGAGGTGGCCGCGTTCAGGTCCGCGCCGAAGCGCACGCCCGTGGACTCCAGGTAGCTCACGAGCTGCTGCCGCTGGAAGTGCGTGGTGCCGTTGAACGCCATGTGCTCCACGAAGTGCGCGACGCCGCGCTGCGCGGAGTCCTCGAGGATGGAGCCGGCGTTCACCACCAGGCGCAGCTCGGCGCGTTGCTCCGGCTTGTGATTGACGCGGATGTAGTAGCGGAGGCCGTTGGGGAGCGTGTCGATGATGACGGCGGAATCCACCGGAATGGGCGCCGAGAGCGGCGGCGCCGGGTCCGCGCTCTGCGCGCGCGCCGTGGCGGCGAGGAGCGCGAGCGACGCGACGGCCAGCGCCGCGCGCCTGGGGGTGAACGGCATCATGGTGTTCCGGGTTGTCGTGGCGAAAACGGCTCAGCTCTCGTCCGCGGCTTCGACGTGCACGTGTGCCGCGCCGTCCGCGTCGTAGCTGACGATCACGCGCCAGGGCTGGCAGCACACCTGGCAGTCTTCGATGTACTCCTGGGCGGCACCGCTCCCGGGGTCGAGCGCGATGGTGTTCGGCTCGCCACAGTACGGGCAGCGCACATCGCCTTCGGTGTCCGCGGTGCCGTCGCCGAGGGGAAAGTTCGCATCGAGCTCGTCGGAATCGTCCGGGTCGTCGAGAAAGAAGCGCACGTCAGTCCAACCGGGAGCCTGGGATACTGGTCACTGCTGCCCGCCGCCCATCGAGCGGTGGCGCACCGTTCGTTGTACACCCGGCACGCGCGCGGGCTCCCTGAGCGCGCGCGAGCACACCGTGGCGCTCAGCGCCCGCGCGCCGCCACCGGCCAGCTCTCCTCCACTCGGTCGTCGCGCACGCCGTGGATCACGTCGTTCAGGTGGACCACGATGCACACGTGGTTCGGCACCACGCGCACCACGTCTCCCACCTTCGGCCGCCAGGAGCTGCCCGACAGGTCGAGGATGCCGTGCTCCTCGGACATCGCGCGCACCACCACCTCCGGCCGATCCACCAGCGCGCCGAATCCCTCTCCGGCCGCGCCACGCATCGGCTCGCGCCCCAATGCCTTGGTGCCGGCATCGATCACCGCCTGCCCGGGGACGGCGGTGCTCACCACGGTCGCCAGCACGGTGAGCGCGCAGTCGTCCCACGCGCACGCCCCGATCTCCGCCGTCACGCGGTCGTTGTACACGTAGGTGCCGGGGCGCAACTCGGTGGTACGGGGCACCTCGTGCGTGCGCCACGCGGTGGGGGTGGACCCGCCGCTCACCACGCGCGGCGGCAGGCCGGCGCGCTCGAGCGCGTCCACGAGCGCGCCCACCTGCTCCCCCAGCCGCGCAAGCGCGTTCTCCTGCGCGTCCACCCCCTCGCGGATGTGCCCCGGGTAGTACGCGAGCCCCGCGAGCTCGAGCGAGGGGAGCGAAGCCACACGCCTGGCGAGCGCCACCGCCTCGGCTGCCGACGACACTCCGACGCGCCGCATTCCCACGTCCGCTTCCACGTACACGCCGACGGCGCGCCCCCGCTCCCGGGCCGCGGCGGAGAGCTGCTCCGCCGCCTCCGCCGAATCGAGCGCGACGGTGATCGCGATTCGCTCGGGGAGCGCCATGAGGCGGCGCAGCTTCCCCGCGCCGAGCACCGGATACGCGACGAGCACGTCCGTGGCCGCCTCGCTCATCACCTCGGCCTCGCGCACCGTGGCGCAGGTGACCCCCGCCGCCCCCCGCCGGAGCTGCTCGGCGGCGATGCGCGGCGATTTGTGGGTCTTCGTGTGCGGCCGGAGCGCGAGCCCGTGCGCCCTCGCGTAGTCGGCCATGCGATCGAGGTTGCGCGCCATCCGGTCGATGTCAACCACCGGTACCGGCGTCTCCATCTCGTGGATCGATGTCATGTGTGTGATGGAAGATCGTGATCGGAGCACAATGAATGGCGGTGCGATGCCCTACGCGCATCGCACCGGCCCGTTCCGCTTCCGGCCACCCGATCCCAGAAGCGGACACCCGCGGGAGCGAAAAAATCCGGGCGCCTGGTTGCAACCCTTTGCCAGTGCCCGACATCCAATTCTCATACCGATGGCCCGAACCTTCCCTTGGTGATGGCGCGCCGACATTCCGTTGCGCCGGCTCGCCGATACCGCGGGTGCCCCCCGGAGGAGACCACCATGAACACGCTCGCCCTCGAGACGACCGCGCCGGCGCGCCCCGCGAGGCCTGCCGGCGCGCGACGTGCCGCCGATCCCGAGCGCGATCTCATGGAGCGTGAGCTCGCCGGGCAGTACCAGGTGGTCCGGCTGCTCGGGCGCGGCGGCATGGGCGCGGTCTATCTCGCTCGCGACGTCGCCCTGCACCGGCACGTGGCCATCAAGGTGCTGCGCCGCGATCTCGTGCAGCGCGACGAGGCGCGCGAGCGCTTCCGCCGCGAGGCGCGACTCTCGGCGCAGCTCAACCATCCGTCGATCGTCCCACTGTACGACTTCGGCGAGTCGCCCCGCATGATGTACATGGTGATGCGCTACGTCTACGGCGAGTCGCTCGGCGACCGGCTGCGCGAGGCGGGGTGCGTGGCGGCGAAGGAGGCCGCCGAGATCCTCGCGGGGCTCGCGACGGCGCTCGAGTACGCGCACGGGCAGGGGGTGGTGCACCGCGACCTCAAGCCGGAGAACGTGCTGCTCGACCGCGAAGCCGGCGGGGTGGTGCTCGCCGACTTCGGCGTCGCCACCCGGCGCACGTGGGATCCGGTGCGCTCCGAGCTGCGCAAGGCGTTCGGGACGCCGCACTTCATGTCGCCGGAGCAGGCGATGGGGGAAGTGGATCTGGACGGCCGGAGCGATCTCTACGGTCTGGGCGTGCTCGGATTCCTCATGCTCGCCGGGCGCCTCCCGATCGAGGGCGACACGTTCGCCGAGATCACCGCGAAGCACCTCTCGCACCGCCCACCGTCGCTCCGCGAGGTCGCCCCCCGCGTTCCGCGTGCGCTCGCCGCGGTGATCGACCGGTGTCTCGAGAAGGATCCGGTCCGGCGCTGGCACTCGGCACGACAGCTACGGGAGGCCATCGACGGGGCGGGGGGTGGGTGGGTGAGGCGGTGGGTAAGAGGGGGGCGGTAGGACATGGTGGCTAGGCCACCATGGAACGCGTGTGGCGTGTGGGGAACTGACGGAAAGAGGGGTGAGGTAGAGCGCGTGTGGGTTCGGATGTAGAGAGAGTCCACCTACACACGACCCTACTCTCGCTCTACCCAGCTCCTCTGCCCATCAGTCTCCCACACGCGACACGCGTCGTTCGGTGGTCTAGCCACCATGTCCTACCACCCTGACCGCTCCTCTCTCCAGCCTATCCGCCACTCCCTCCCACCTCCTCGTCCCGGGCACTCGCTCCACCAGCACCACGTCACACCCCTCCTCGTCCAGCAGGTGGAGCGATGCGTACAGGGCTCGAGCGTACGCCGCGGGATCGGCGGGCATGAGAATGGGGTGGCGGATCGGCGCGGCGAGCGGCGCGAGGAGGAGCGCTCCCACCTTGCGGCCGCGCTCGGACTCCACCCGCGCCGCGTCGGCCGCGGCGCCGCGGCGATCGGGGTCGAACAGCCGGAGCTCGGCGCGAGGCGCGTAGTGCCGCTCGATCATCCCCGGCGACGGCCGCGCCTCGCTCCCGGCGATCGGTCCCATCGCGGCGAGCGGACCGGTGAGCGGCTCGAGCTCCTCCGCCGAGATCCCCCCCGGTCGAAGCAGCAGTGGCGCGTCGCCGGAGACGTCCACCACGGTGGATTCGATCCCGACCGTGGTGGGACCGCCGTCCACGATCAGGTCCACGCGGCCGCCGAGCGAGCGCTCCACGTGGCGAGCGAGCGTCGGCGAGAGCTCGGTGAACCGGTTGGCGCTCGGCGCGGCGACGGGGACCCCGGCGGCGGTGATCAGCGCTCGCGCCACCGGATGCGACGGCGCGCGCACGGCCACGGTGTCGAGCCCCGCCGTCACGACGTCCGGCACCTCCGGGCGGCGCGGCACCACGAGCGTGAGCGGGCCCGGCCAGAACGCCTCCGCGAGCCGCGCCGCCAGGGGCGGCCAGCGACTCGCCAGCCGACGCGCTCCCTCCTCGTCCGCCACATGCGCGATCAGCGGGTTGTACCCCGGCCGCCCCTTCGCCTGGTAGATTCGACGCACGGCGTCGGCGTCGAGCGCGTTCGCGCCCAGACCGTACACGGTCTCGGTGGGGAACGCCACGAGTCCCCCGGCGCGCAGCACGCTGGCGGCGCGCGCGATGCGCTCGGGCTCGGGGTGGAGCGGATCGACCTGGATGATGGATGTCATGCGGCGCGGTTGAATGCCTGAAATCTACAGCGGCCCGGCGCGCGGTGCGCGGTGCATGACGGGCGCGCGCGTCGATCGTCTGCACGAAGAGGCGCGTCGTCCGGCGCGCCGGCGCACCCCGCGAGCAACTTCGCGGGCCCACGCGGGTACTTGCAGGATGATGTCCCGGATTCGCACGATCTCGCTGCTGGTCGTGCTCACCGTGCTCGCCGCGTCGTGCGAGCGGATGTCCGTCGGTCCGGAGATCGCTGGTGAGCTGCACCGGGGGCGCGCCTACGCGGCCGCCCTCGAGCAGCGCACGCGGTCCACGCCCGCGGAGAGCGTCAGCGCGGTCGCCGCGATCTCCCTCGGCTACCTCGAGCGGCAGCGCCTCGGGCTCGGCAGCCCGTTCCGGCTCATCGACTATCTCACGCGCGACGCCCGCCTCCCGGACTCCACGCGCCGCGCCGTGGCCTGGGCGATCCTCGCTCGCACGCTCGACGGCGACGGCGTCCAGGTGAGCGCGCTCGCGCTCGACTCGCTCGCCTCCCCGGCCGCTCGCACGGCGGCGAACGACGGCGCCATGCACCTGCGCCTGATCGATCACGCCGTGCGCGAGACGCACGATCCCCGCGCGGGGGAGCTGGCCGTGCGCCTGGCGTACATGGTCGAGGCCGCGGAGCACAATCTCCGCGCCGACGCGCCGCGCGTGGCCGCGGACGTGGCCGCCGTGTTGCGCGACCGCCAGCTCGCCCAGGCGGACGCGCGCGACCTGCTGCGCGCCGGCTGGCGCAACGACACCGATCCGCTCGCGATGATCTCCGTGTGGCGCGAGACGCACCGCTTCCGCGTGGAGCGCCCCGTGATGGAGCGGCTCGACCGTGACGCGCAGCTCGAGGCGATGGAGCTGGTACCGAAGCTCACGGAGAACCTGCGAGAGCTCGCCACGCGCGTGGACAGCGCCGGGGGCGGCGCCGGGCCGCTTCCCGCCGCGCCCGACAGCTCGACCCTCGCTTTCGGCGCCGCCGAACGGCTCGCGGGGCTGGCGCGCATCTCGGGGATGCCGCCGGAGGCGCCGGTGGTGGTGCAGCTCGAGCGCTACCGCCACGAGCTGCTCGACGGCCAGCTCGACACGTGGCGGCGGAACGCCCGCGCGCGCTTCGTCCGGCACTCGCGCGACGAGGAGTCGTTCGCCGCCGAGCACGCGATCGTGGAGGAGCAGGCGCCGGGCACCACGCCCGCGCGCAGCGCGCTCGCCACGGCCGTCGCGCTCCGCGCCTACGCACAGGAGCGGCCCTGGCTTCCTGGCGACGGCGGTCCCACCGCGTCGGACCTCGCGGACCGCTTCGGCATCCGGAGCGTCACGTTCGACGCCGACGTTCCCGACGGCTGGAAGCCGTACTATCGCGCCATGCTCGCCACGGCGCTGGAGGACATGGAGCGCGTGCTCCCGGCGCTGGACCTCGATGGGCTCCGCATCCACTTCGGCGAGAGTCCGATGGGGAGCGCGGCGCTCGCGCTGCACGACCCCAAGCGCCGGACGATCTACCTGCCGGTGGCCACCAGCGCGGGAACGATCGCGCACGAGCTCGCGCACGACATCGACTGGCAGGCGGCGCTCTCGCGCTACGCGGTGCGGGGCGACTACGCCACCGACCGCGCGGTGCGCGATGCGCACGGTGGCGCGATCGCGGCCTCCATGCGCGGACTCACCGCCGCCTCGCGGCTCTCGGCCGCGGTGCGCGGGCGGGGGCAGGTGGTGAGCTCGCGTCCCACGGAGGTGTTCGCTCGGAGCGTGGACTGGTTCGTGGCCTCGGCGCTCGCGCGCGAGGGGCGCATGGACGGCTATCTCTCCTCCGCGCAGGACGAC
>CAMLEQ010000130.1 GCA_946479015.1 uncultured Gemmatimonadota bacterium
TCGACGAGCCGTTCAGCGGCCTCGATCCGATCAATGCCCAGGCGATGAAGGACATCATCGTGGAGCTGAAGCGCGCGGGGAAGACCGTGGTGCTCAGCACGCACCTCATGGACAACGCGGAGCGGCTGTGCGACGCGGTGTGCATCATCGCGCGCGGCGAGAAGGTGCTCGACGGCACGGTGGCGGCGGTGAAGGCGGAGCACGGCGGGCGGCACGTGTCGCTGGAGCTGGAGTCGTCGCACGACCCATGCGTGGCCGAGGTGCTCGCCGACCGTACGCTCGTGGAGCGGGTGGACGACGTGAACCGGACGGTGGAGCTGGAGCTGGCCCCCGGCGGCGACGCGCAGGAGCTGCTCCGGCGGCTCGTGGCATCGCGGGCGGTGGTGCGGCGCTTCGAGCTCGTGCAGCCATCGCTGCACCGGATCTTCCTGGACAAGGTCGGCGCCACGGGTGTCGAGGAGGGGATGAATGGCATGGGGTAGACTTCGCGCGGTGGTGGCGCGCGAGTATCTCGAACGCGTGCGCACGCGCTGGTTCCTGGTGGCGACGGTGTTCGGCCCGCTCCTCTTCGGGGCGCTCCTGTTCGTGCCGCCGTGGCTCGCCGCCAACAGTCAGGCCTCCACGGACCTGGCGCGCATCGCCATCCTGGATGCCACGGGCACCACGCTCGGCACGCGCGTGGCGGCGCAGTTGAACGGCGGCCTCACCGGCGACACGTCGCTCACCATCGTGCGCGCGGTCGCGCCGGCCCGGCTCCCCGCCGCGGAGAGCACCGCCACGCGCGAGGCGGTGGCCAACCGCACGCGCGGATACCTGGTGCTGGATTCGGCCACGCTGGCCGGACGGACGGTCCGCTACGTGGGCGCGAACGCCACGTCGAGCCCGGACATGGACCGGCTGCAGCGCATCGTTCGCGACGCGGTGGTGGCGCTGCGACTCGAGCGCGCCGGGCTCAACTCCCTCGAGAGCAACGCCATCGCCACGATGCGCCTCCGGCTCGATCCCGAGCGCATCACCGAGCGCGGGCAGGGCGGCTCGGCGCGCGTCAGCATCTACTTCGCCTTCACCGTCGCGCTGCTGCTCTACGTCTCGATCCTGCTCTACGGGCAGTCGGTGCTGCGCGGCGTGATCGAGGAGAAGCAGACGCGGGTGGCCGAGGTGGTGGTGGCCAGCGTGTCCCCGGACATCCTGCTCGCGGGAAAGGTGCTGGGGATCGGCGCGGTGGGGCTCACGCAGATGGCGATCTGGACCGCGACCAGCGTGGCGCTCGCGAAGGTGCGCACGCCCATCCTCGCGCGCTTCGGCCTCCCGGCGATGCCGGGCTCCTTCCCCGACATCTCGCTCGGGATGGGCGCGCTGGTGCTCGTGTTCTTCGGCCTCGGCTACCTGTTCTACGCGGCGCTCTTCGCGGCGGTGGGTGCCACGGTGAGCAACGAGCACGACGCGCAGCAGGCGCAGATGCCGATCACGCTCCTGCTCGTGGGCACGGTGATCTTCCTCGCCCCCATCCTCGCCGCGCCGGAGAGCACGCTCGCGTACGTGCTCGCCTGGCTCCCCTTCTCGGCGCCCATCGTGGTGCCCCTGCGGATGAGCGTGATCAACCTGCCGCCGCTCGACATCGCAGTCTCGATCGTGATGCTGGCGTCCGCGTGCTACCTCGCGCTCTGGTTCGCGGCGCGCGTCTACCGCGTGGGGCTTCTCATGTACGGCAAGCGCGTGACGGTGCGCGAGATGCTCCACTGGGTGCGCGTGGCGCGCTGACCGGAGACCACATCGGCGCCGGGCGAAGGGTGGCGCCGGCGCAGCAGCACCATCGCGAGCGCGGGCAGATAGATGCACAGCATCACCACGCGCTCGGTGAGCGGCCAGGCGGCCGCGCGCGGGAGGCCGAACGCCTCCGGCGACACCCACGCCACCAGCGCCGGCCAGCTCGCGACGGCCATGAGCAGCGACGACCACCACCGGCGCGGGATGAGCCAGAGCAGGAGCTGGTCGTAGACCAGCAGCTCCTGGGGCAGCACGGCCATCGCGAGCAGCAGCCGCCCCTCGGGCGTGCGCCACCGCAGCGCCGCCAGCAGCAGGAGGAAGCCGAACGGCATCGCCACGGGCGCCGGGTGGTTCCGGACGTGCGCGGCGATGCGGAGCCACTCGGCGGGCCAGGCGGGGAGCACGGCCAGGCTCACCGCGAGCACGGCGGCGCCCCCGAGCACGCCGGCGCGCGTGGGACGGTAGGCGAAGGCGGCGAGCCCCACGTTGGGCTTCGCCACCGCCAGCCACTGGAATCCCGGCGCGAGCGCGGCCACGACCATCAGCGCGGACCACTGGGGCGCGAGCAGCAGCTTCAGGAAGGGTGCGCTCGCGAGCATGGGCACCCGGTGCCAGTCGTCGCGCGTGATCACGAACGCGAGCAGGGCGGCGCCGAGCGCCACGAACAGCGCGCCGGCCAGCTCCGCGCGGAGCGGCGCGAAGGGGAGCGTCACCAGCGCGGCGGGCAGCGGATAGAGGAACGCGTTGTCGAAGGGGTAGCGGCCGGTGGCCTGGATCACCACGTACGGATCGTGCCCCTGGAGGAGGATGCGCGCCGCGCGCCACGGCCAGGTGAAGTCGCCGGCGAGCACCCCCCGGTGCAGGAGCGCCGTGTGGGCGATCCATCCGCTCGTGCCGCCCACCGCGAGCGCCAGCGCCAGTCGCGCGGCGAGCGGCGGGCGAGACGGACGCGCCCGCGTCTCGTCTCCGGCCGGTGCGGTCACTGCCCCTCCGTGGCCGCGAGCGCGGCGCGCGGGCGCCGCGCGCACGCTGGTCCGGCGCCGTGCAGCGATGCGAGCTGGAGGTGCGGCCGCGCTGGGAGCGGGGTCTCGCCCATGCGCGTCCACCACGCGCGGCGCACCCAGAGCCCCACGCGCTCCTCGTGCTTCGGGTCGGCCCACGACCACGCCACCAGGTGCCAGTCGGGAGAGGCATCGATCGTCGCGGCGACGCCGAAGCCGCGCGGCACGATCGCCACGTCCGCCGACGACCACGTGTGATAGGTCTTCGGCGCGAGCCAGCCGCTCGTGTACGCCTCCACGCGCGCGACGGAATCGGGAAAGATCGTGCGCCCGTCGATCGACTCGGAGTAGCCCGGGAGCCGCCACGCGAGATAGCTGCCGTAGTTGAACCAGGTGTAGATCCGGCCGCCGGCGTCCGGCGCCGCGTTGCACTCGAGCCAGTCGAGCAGCGGCTCCACCGCCAGCGAGGCCTCCCCGGGGAGCTGCCGCGTGACGACCGTCCCCTCGCCGCGCCACGCATCGTGCGCCTGGTCCACCAGCACGCCGAGCAGCAGGAATCCCATCACGTACGTGGCCACCCGCGTGGCGAGACGCGGCGGAATCTCGCGCGCGCCGGGCACCGCCGCCGCCAGCGCCGCCGCCGCCGCGGGGAGCACCGCGAGCCACCACACCACGAGCAGCCGCACCGCGAACGCGAACGCCACGAGCCCCGCCAGCCAGAGCACCGCGTGCATCCGTCGCTCGGCCGTGGTGGCGATGCGCTGGCCGATCCCCCACGGGATCGCGGCCAGCGCGATGGCGAACGTCACCCCGAAGAAGCCGGACGTGAAACCGGGGCGGAACTCGTTCACCGGCGAGGGCTGCACGAGCAGCGCGTTGTAGCCGAAGTTCAGGCGGAACACCGCCGGCCACACGAGCGCGTACGGGGAGAGGAGCCAGCCGGCGCCGATGGCGGCGCCCATGAGCAGCGCGCGCCGCCGGGACGCGCCGGGCACGATGAAGTACAGCGACAGCGGCAGCGCGGTGAGCACGAAGAAGAGGTGCGCGTTGGCGGCCACCGCGCAGGTGAGACAGAGCGCCAGCGCCGGCCAGCGCGCGCGTTCCGCCTGGAGCACGCGGTAGCCGAGCGCCCACGCCAGCGGGACGAGGCTGAGCAGCAGGAGCTGCGGGCGGAGCGAGGCGACGATCATGCTCGCCACGCCGATCCCGTACGCCGCCATGGCGAGCGACACCCACGGGCGCCAGCGCGCCACGTGGCCGAGCGCCAGCGTCGACGCGCCGATGGCCAGCACCATGAGCCCATCGAGCACGTGCAGCCCGATCGGGCCGCACCAGCGCAGCAGCAGGTAGTACAGCAGCTCCGGCAGCCACGAGTACGCGTAGTACGGCGCGCCGGCACGCGTCCACGCGAACGGCTCCACGAACGGCACCGCGTGGTGCCGCACGATCCATTCGCCCGTGGCCAGGTGCATGGGGAGGTCGGGATCGTCGAGCGGCTTGATCGCGCCGAGCAGGAACACCAGCAGGGCGAGCAGGGCGAGGTCGAGCCACCACGCGCGGCCGTAGCTGGCGCTCCACTCGTCCCGGAAGCTCGGGCGGGGGGCGGAGCCTCCGGTCATCGCGCGGCCGGCGACGGCGCCGCCACGGCGGCGAGCTTCCGCAGCCGGTCGGAGCGGCGGATGGCATCGAACAGCGGGTCGCGCAGGGCGAAGCGGAGCGCGGGTCCGGCATCGCCGGCTCGCTCGAGGGCGGCGATGGCGCGGTCGCGCTCGCCGGCGGCGGCGAGCGCCATCGCCAGGAGCTCGCCCGTCCACTGGGCGGGATCGTCGCCCTGGCGCGCCGAGGCGCGCAGCACGTCGAGCACGGCGGCGCGCGCGGCGGCGGTGTCGCGCGCGACACCGCCGCGCTCCAGAGCGGCCACCCCAGCCGCCCCGCCGTCTCCGCGTCCGACCAGGCGAAGCGCCGCTGCTCGAGCGCGAGCCGCTCCAGCGCGCGCAGCGCGTACGGCTGCGCGAGCGTGGGCTCGGAGGTGATCGCGCTGTCCAGGAGCGCGCACGCGTCGGCGGTGCGCCGCTGCCGGCGGCGCAGCAGCGCGAGGTCGTACAGCGCCAGCGCGCGGCGCGGAGCCACGGCGAGCGCGCGCTCGAGCTGCGCGGCCGCGGCGCCATCCTCCCCGAGCTGCATGAGCGCGCGCGCGTACCACTGTCGCGGCTCGGCGCCGCGCGGATCGGCGGCGACGGCGCGCTGGTGGCTGGCGCGCACGCCGGCGAACGTGCGTGGATTGCGGATGGCGAGCAGCGCACCGCGCGCGCTCCACGCCTCGGCCGATGCCGAGTCGAGGCGCAGCGCGCGGTCGGCGGCGGCGAGGCCGCGGTCGGCGAGCGCCTCGCGGCGCGCCACGGAGTAGTCCCACCACCCCCAGTGGAGGAACGTGGCGTACGCCAGGGCGAGACGCGCGCTGGCGGGAGCGAAGCCGGGGTCGAGCACCGTCGCGCTGTCGAGCAGGGGGAGCGCGGCGCGGATGCTCTCCGGTGTGTCGAGCGCCAGCGACCAGCTTCCGCGCAGGTAGTACTCGTACGCGCCGCCGGAGCGCGGGTCGTGCCACCCGGCCAGCTCGCGCGCGCGCGTGGTCTGGACGCCCGCGGCGGCGAGGATGCCGCGCACGAGCGCGCGCTCCGCTTGCGGCAGCGCGTCGAGGGCGACGCTGCGAGTCCCCTGCCACACCGTCGTCCCGTCGGTGGCGCGGACGAGGCGCACCTGGAGGCGCACGTCGCGCTCCACGCGGCCCACCGAGCCCGCGAGCAGCCACCGCGCGCCGAGCATCCGCCCGATCTCCTGCACGCCGCGGCGCGACGCGATCTGGTCGGCGCCGTACTTCTGGCTCTCCACCACCGGGAACGCGCCGGCCGCGCGCAACCGCTCCGCGAGCCGCCGCGAGAGCGCGCCGGCGAGGAAGGCATCATCGCGCCTGGTGGTGAGGTCCTCCAGGTACACCACGGCGATCGCCGTGGGTCTGACGGCGCGCGCGCGGGCCGGCACGCCCTGGCGGCACGGCGGCGGCGGCGGGATCCCCGGATACTGCGCGCCGAGCGGCGTGGAGGGGAGCAGCAGCGCGAGCGCCAGCGCCGCGGCGCCCGTGCCCGCCGCGGCGCGCCATCGCGTCGCTCGCTCCCCGTTGCTACGCTGCACGCTCGGCATCGGCGATCGTCACTTCACCAGGATGATGCGCTGCAGGGTCGTCGTCGTGTTCTCGTTGGCGATCTGCCCGTTGTCCTGGATCGGTTGGAAGACGCCGGTGATGCTCGCGTTCCGGTTGTCGAAGTTCTTGAGCGCGAACGAGCCGACGATCTGCACCGTCACGTCGAACTTGCCGTTCCCCTTGCTCGCGGTCTGCGTCCAGAACGCCGACTTGATGATCGGGCTGTTGCCGTTCGCGTCCTGGCACGTGGTGCCGGAGAGCGTGGCGCAGATCGCGGGGACCACCCCCTGCTTGGTGGGTCCGAGCATCGCGCCCGGCTCGGTCTGGAGCACATCGCCCACGCCCACGGAGTAGCAGATCGGATTGCCGTCCCGATCCACCCCCGCCAGCGCGTCGCGGTACGGGCTGCCGCCGGTGAGCGGATTGCCCGTGGTCCCGTCGGCGTACTGCACGGGGGGGAGGTCCACCGCGTAGTAGTTGCCCGAGTTGAGCACCTGCCCCTGCTGGCTGTTCCCGAGGAAGAGCGTGAACGTGCGCTGCGCGTCCGACATGTCCCGGAGCGCCTGCAGGTCCTCCGGCGTCATCGGACGTGTCGGGTCGCTCGACGTGCCCTCGTAGGCGTTGATGCGCTGCATGAGCAGCCCGTACCACATCGCCCACGGCTTCATGCACGTGGCGCGGGACACCGACGGGCCGGCCCACGCCACGGAGCGCGCCGCCACCGGCTTGGTCCCCCACCCCAGCGCGTTGGCGATGAGGTACGACGACGTGGCGCGCACGGTCACCTGGATGGCATCCGCGGTGAACGGGTCGTTGCCGTTCGGGGTGAAGGTGCGCGCCGTCCTGTCCCAGTTGCCGTACACGACGTCGGTGTCGTTCACCGTCACGCTCGTGTTCATGAGCGCGTTCGACTGGCCGAACAGCTGGGCCTTTGCCACGGCGTCGGTCTTCGGCGTGCGCAGGAGCTGGACCGCCCCGGCGAGCGCCGCCGCGTCGGCCGCGGTCTGCAGCTCGTTGCGCATGTACTGCATGCGCGCGATGTCCACCACCACCGCCGCCGAGGTGATCAGCGCGAGAAAGAGCAGCACGGTGAAGATGGCGATCGCGCCACGTCGGTTCCGCAGCCTCAGCATCTGACACCTCCTCTGGAGCGCCCGCTCCGGCAACGACGATTGCCAGCCCTGCGTCGCACTCACCCGCCTCCGCCCACGGTCTTGAACATCTTCGCGATCTGGAGCACCGCCGGTCCCATCACCACCGCGAACAGCGCGGGGAGGATGAACAGGATCAGCGGGAAGAGCATCTTCAGCGGCGCCACCGCGGCCTTCTTCTCCACCGCCTGCCGCCGCTTGCGCCGCAGCGTCTCCGCGTACACCTGGAGCACGTGCCCGATGCTCGTCCCCCAGCGCTCGCTCTGGATCATCGTGGACACCAGCGCGCGCACCTCCTCCACCCCCGTCCGGTCCCACAGCCCACGCAGCGCCTGCTCGCGCGGCACGCCGGCGTTGGTCTTCCGGGTCACCGTGAGCAGCTCGAGGGAGAGATCCTCGTGCAGCCGCGCGATCTCGCGCGCCACGCGGAGGATGGCGGCATCGAGGCTCACCCCCGCCTCGATGCACACCACGAGCAAATCGAGCGCATCGGGGACGGAGCGGCGGATGCGCTCCTGCCGCGCGGACACCCGGTGATTGAGGTACCACGCGGGGAGCACCCATCCCGCGGCCACGCTCCACGTGGCGAGGAACACCATGCCGCCGAACGACATGCCCGCCATGAGCGGGGCGAAGGCCAGCGGCATCGCGACCATCGCGGCCACCCGCGCGGTGTTGTACGTGAGGGGCGCGGTGGGCGACTCGAAGCCGGCGCGGATGAGCTTCGTCTTGAGCTCGTCGTCCTCCCCCCACGACTCGGGGACGATCTCGCGCAGCTTCTCGCCGAGCGCGCTGCCCCGCAGCTCGGCGGCATCGATGAGGATGCTCGACGCGTCGGCGGCGCCCCCCTCGCGCGCGCGCCCGAGGAGCCGGCCGCGCTCGCGCCCGAGCAGCGCCACGTACGCCGCCACGGCCAGCGCTGCCACGGCGAGCACCACGAAGACGATCATCGCGTAAGGCATGGCGTCGTCCTCAGTAGTCCACGTCGGCGAGACGCATCAGGATCAGGTAGCCGAACAGCGCGCTGATCGCCGCCCCGCCCAGGATGATGCGCCCCACCGACGTGTTCGTGAGCGGCGCCACGTACTCCGCGTTCACGATCAGCAGGCCGAAGTACACCACCACCGGCAGCGCCGAGAGGATCTTCGCGGAGAGCTTCGGCTCGGAGGTGAGCGTCTCGATCTGCCCTCGCACGGCGACGCGCTGCCGCATGAGCTCGGCGATGTTCGACAGCACGTCGCCGAGCGAGCCGCCGCTCTCGCGCTGGATGAGCACCGCGGTGACGAGCATCTTGAAGTCCAGGCTCGCGACGCGGTCCTGCATCGCGAGGAGCGCATCGCGCACCTCGATGCCCAGCCGCTGCTCGTCGTAGAAGCGCGCGAACTCGGGGCCGAGCGGGGTCGGCATCTCCTGGCCGATGAAGCGCATCGCCGCCTGGAAGGAGTAGCCGGCGCGCATGGACGTGACGAGCATGTCGATGGCGTCGGGGAGCTGCGTCTCGAACGCCTGCTGGCGGCGCTTCGCCTTGAAGCGCAGCCAGACGAGCGGCGCGACCGCGCCGAGCAGGGCACCGACGATGGCGAGCCCCAGGTTGCCGGTGACGAGCCCGAGGAAGAGCCCGGCCAGCGCCAAGGCGACGCCGGCGAGGAGGACCATCCCCGGACTCCACGACGATCCGGCGCGCTGCGCCAGATTCGCCAGCTCGGCGCCGATGCCGCCCGCGAGCAGGCGGTTCAGGAACGGCAGGTCGCTCGCGCTGTCGTGGCGCAGGAGCGGGCGGGCCGCCTCCTGCATCTCGGGGCGCAGCCGCGCGCGCGCGGCCGCGGCGGCGGCGAGGCGCCGCCGGTTCACGAACACGAACACGCCCACGATGAGCCCGAGCGTGCCCACGAACACGGCGCCGAGGATGAGCAGCACCATCGGTCAGTCCCCGTCGAAGAAGGCGGCCGGCAGCTCCACCCCGGCGAGCCGCAGGCGCTCGGTGAACACCGGCCGGATGCCTGTCGCCTCGAAGCCGCCGATGATGCGCCCATCCGGCGAGATGCC
Organism: uncultured Gemmatimonadota bacterium; assembly: GCA_946479015.1. The sequence goes on from CAMLEQ010000130.1 coordinate 9,165, forward strand.
GCGGCGGCGGAAGCGGTAGATCTCCTGCGTGGCGATCACGTCTCCCTCCATCCCGGTGACCTCGGTGATGCTGATGATGCGCCGCGTGCCATCGGAGAGGCGCGCCACCTGCACGATCACGTCGAGGGCGGAGGAGATCTGCTCGCGCATGGCGCG
>CAMLEQ010000131.1 GCA_946479015.1 uncultured Gemmatimonadota bacterium
TGTTCACCGAGCGGATGGGAACGTGGTGGCCCCTGGCGCACTACAAGATCGGCGGCGCCAACGCCGTCGATGCGATCATCGAGCCGCACGTCGGCGGCCGGTGGTACGAGCGCGGCGAGGACGGGAGCACCTGTGATTGGGGGAGTGTCCTGCTGTGGGAGCCCCCGTCGCGGCTCATCCTCTCGTGGGACATCGACGCCAACTGGCGCTACGACCCCGAGCTGAAGACGGAGATCGAGGTGCGCTTCACCCCCGACGGCGAGAACGGCACGCGCGTCGAGCTGGAGCATCGGCGCCTCGATCGCTACGGAGCGCGCCGTGAAGAGATGCGCCGCATCTTCGACACCGAAGGCGACTGGGGCCGCCTGCTCGCGATGTTCGCGCAGGCCGCCGCGACGTCGCGCCTTCCCCTCCCTTAGGAGCGCTTCCCCTCGGCGACGCGCGACACGCGCGCCGGTGTTCCCCTCGCCGCCCGCGACTCTCGCGGAATGAGGACGTCCGCCGCGAGACCGAACCGGTCGCGCAGCTTCTGGATCTGTCCGAGGGAAAGCGCCCGGCGTCCGTTGAAGAAGTCCGACACGCGGCTCCGCCCCCCCATGAGCGGCGCGAGATCCGTGCGGGTCAGGCCGTTCTGCTCGAGCACGAAATCGAGCACCGACTGCGGTGTACTCGTGTCGGCAATGGGATGGTGCTCCCGATCATACGCCTCGACCAGGAGAGTCAGGAACTCGAGGCGGTCCTTCTCCACGCGCGACAGCTTCCCGCGATCGAGCAGCACATCGAGCTCCGCGACGGCCGCATCGTATTCGCGCTCGTTGCGGAGGACGTGCGGCTTGCTGAAGTCCAGAGTGAGCGTCGTCATCGCACTCTCCAGTTACCGAACCAGTCACCAAAAGAGGAGGACGTATACACGACCGCGGGATCGCCGCAGTTCCCGCGCCCGACCGGCGGCATCCTACAGGTCGCGGTCGTCGTACTCCGCGTGTGTCACCACGCGACGAACATAGACGGCGTGGTACTCGTATCGGACGTTCACCGTAAGGCGGTACTTGTTCCCCGCGATGTCGAACACCACCACGTCCCCGACGAAGCTCGCGTGGCCGAAGGTCCGCTCGACGTCGGCCGGAGTCTTCCAGTCGGCCTGTCCCACCACCCGGTGCCAATCGCTCAGCGGCCGCTCCGCGTCGGGATGCTTTGCCCAGAACTCCCGCAGCCGCTTCTTGGAGATGATTCGCATGGCGTCGTCGCCGTGGAGGGCATTACCAATTTGGTAACATTCGATCCCACGGCAATAGCGGCGCCACGCCGAGCACCGTGAGCGGCACGTCTCGACGTGTGGAGCAGCGGGAACAGATCGCGTGACCGGCGGTGTTGAGAGACCTGGACGCATTCTACTCCACCGACCGAGGATCACCGATATGAGCTCGCTCTACCGCCTTGCCGCGTTCACTCGTGACCCGCACGGGGGCAACCCCGCGGGAGTGTGGATCGGCGAGGCGCTCCCCGACGCCGAGACCATGCAGCGCATCGCATCGGAGGTCGGGTTCTCCGAGACCGCGTTCGTGGCGCCGGCAGCGGGCAACCGGCGCACGGTGCGCTACTACAGCCCCGAGGCCGAGGTGTCGTTCTGCGGCCACGCGACCATCGCGACGGGCGTCGTGCTCGGCGAGACCGGCGGCGACGGAACCTACCACCTCGCGACCGCGGTGGGCGACGTGCCCGTCGCCGTGCGCACGCGCGACGGACAGCGCGAGGCGTCGCTGACTTCCGTCGCGCCGCGGCACGAGCCCGCCCCCGACGCGCTCGTGCGCGAAGCGCTCGGAACGCTCGGCTGGGATGCCGCCGATCTCGACCCGACGATCCCGCCGGCGCGCGCCTACGCCGGCGCGTGGCATCTCGTGCTCGCCACGCGCACCGCCGAACGGCTGCGCGACCTCCACTACGACTTCGCCGCGCTCAAGGCGCTCATGCTGCGCGAGGGGTGGACGACGCTGCAACTGGTGTGGCGCGAGGGCGAGCACGCGTTCGAGGCGCGCAACCCCTTCCCCGTCGGCGGTGTCGTCGAGGATCCCGCCACCGGCGCCGCGGCGGCGGCACTCGGCGGCTATCTCCGGGACGCCGCGCTGCTGCGCGCGCCGGCGCGGGTGCACATCCGGCAGGGCGCCGGCGTCGGCCGGCCGAGCGAGATCACCGTCGACATTCCCGCCGAGGGTGGCATCGTGGTCACGGGCGCCGCAGCGCCGATGGCGCCGGTCGAGCGCGACGCCGAGCGGCCGGATGCGACACGGGGCTGATCGAATGTGCTCCGCGCCCCGACATGCCCGGCCCGCGCGTGCCGGGCACGACGGCGGCAACTGAATGGAGTTCGTCTTCACAACGGCGTGAGCGGCCGCGGCACGCGGCTCCTTCGCGGGCGCTCGCCGACGAGATCATCGCCTCGCAGGTCCGCGAGATCCGGGAGATGAAGCTTCTGATCGAGTACATCGAAGAGCACGGCGCGCGATGCGCCGTTCCCCTTTCGGCCCGTCCCGCGGCGGTGACGCCCGACATGCTGCCGGAGATCCGCAAGGCGGCACGATAGCGCGGGGTGTAGGAGGGAGTTGCTCGCGTGGGGAGCGCCGCGCGCCCCGGCCCCCCGGGGAGTCCCTCACACGACATCCGCCAGCTTCCCGACAGCTCTTCCAGTCTCTGGCGCCTAGCCTGGTGAGTCTGCGGGCACGGTCGGCGCCTCGTGCACCCTGCAGGCGGTGGACAGATGACCACACCGTTGCCGCCGCCCGGGCGGATGGCACCGTCGCCGAGCGGATTTCGGCGGGCAGGCAGTCACCCGCCCGGAGGCTTGCCGGGCCCCTCGAGCATCTCCGGGCTCCGGAGCGGGTCGCGCCTCCTCCGCATCCTCCGCGTGCTCGCGACGCACGGCGTTCTCGGCGCGCTGCGCGGGCGGCGCCGCTGGCCCGCTCCCGCCGCCCGGTGAGCGCGATGATCGGCGACCTCGACGAGCGCATGCGTGAGGCGGTCACGGGGATCGAGGGCGACGGCGCGGTGTCCATCGCGAGTACCAACGCGGCGCCATGGAGGGGGCTATGACCAGGGGGGAGGCCGTCATGGAGGAGCTTGGACCGAGGCGAACGGTCGTCCTCGAAGCGGGCGGGATGGTCCGGGGCAGCTCGAGCTCCGCGCTCCAGAGCGCGCTGCGCCGCCAGCCCGGCGTGTACGATGCGGAAGCGAACTACTTCAGCGACACCGTCACCGTCACCTACGACGAGCGCATCACCACGCGGTCGGCGCTGATGCGGCTCATCGAGGACTGCGGCTATCACTGCCGTGGCGAGATCGTGCCGGCCCACGTGTGCGCGCCCGGTCCTGAGGTCGCGGCCGACCACCGGCCGCCGGCGCTGGAGTCGCCGCACGCTGCGCATACGGTACACGCACCGGCCCCGTCATCCGCCCCCATGGCGTCGCGCGCGACACCGCCGCGCGCGACGGGCCCGGTGCAGGAGCACCCCCACGAGCACGCCGGCCACGCGAGACCGGCTCCCGGCGAGATGGCGCAGATGGCGCACGAGATGGGTCACGGCGTCGGGATGAGCATGGAGGCCATGGTGCGCGACATGCGCAACCGCTTCCTGGTCACCTTCGCCCTCGGCCTCGCGGTGACGCTGTACTCGCCCATCGCGAGCCAGGTCTTCGGCCTCGCGCTCACACCGCCGTTCGGGATCTCCAACGCGCTGTTCATGTTCCTGCTCGCCACACCGGCCGTGCTGTGGGGCGGGCAGATGTTCTTCGTCGGCGCGTGGCGCGCGGTCCGACACCGCACGCTCGACATGTCGGTGCTCGTGGCGCTGTCGGTGGGCGCGGGATACCTCTTCAGCGTCGCGGCGACGTTTCTGTTCCACGGCGAGGTGTTCTACGAGGCCGCGGTCGTCCTCCTCGCCTTCATCCTGTTCGGCCACTGGATGGAGATGCGGGCGCGCGCCGGCGCATCGAACGCCATCCGCGCGCTGCTCGATCTCGCGCCGCCGAAGGCGACCGTGATCCGTGACGGCGAGCCCGTGGAGGTCCCGACGTCGGAGGTGCGGCTCGGCGACGTGGTCCTGATCCGTCCGGGGGACAAGGTCCCGGTGGACGGCGAGGTGATCGACGGCGAGTCGACGGTGGACGAATCGATGATCACCGGCGAGAGCGTCCCGGTGGACAAGCGCCCCGGTGACACCGTGATCGGCGCGACGATCAACAAGACGGGCACGTTCCGCTTCCGCGCGACCAAGGTGGGCGCCGAGACCGCGCTCGCGCAGATCGTCAAGCTCGTACAGATCGCGCAGAACTCGAAAGCGCCGGCACAGCGGCTCGCCGACCGGGCCGCCCAGTGGCTCGTCGCCGCCGCGATCGCGTTCGGGCTCGCGACGTTCGCCGGATGGTACTGGGTCGCGGGAGCGACGCTCGTCTTCGCCATGACGCTCGCCATCACGGTCGTCGTGATCGCCTGCCCCGACGCGCTGGGGCTCGCAACGCCGACGGCGGTGATGGTGGGGACCGGCCTCGGCGCGCTGAATGGCATTCTCTTCAAGAACGCCACCGCCCTCGAGCAGGCGAGCAAGGTGCGTGCGGTCATCTTCGACAAGACGGGAACGCTCACCGTTGGGCAGCCGCGTGTCGTGGAGGTCGTGACCGCCGACGGTACACTCCCGGAGAGCGAGTTCGTGTCCCTCGTCGCATCGGTCGAGCAGTCGAGCGAGCACCCGATCGCGCAGGCTATCGTGCGGTACGCCCGGGAGCAGGGGCTCGCCCTCGCCGACGCCACCGACTTCGAGGCGATCGCCGGCCACGGGCTGCGCGGCGCCGTAGCCGGGCACACGCTCGTGAGCGGGAACCGCAAGCTCATGCGCGACCAGGGGGTGGCGCTCGGTGCGCTCGAGGCACGCGGCGAAGCGCTCCAGGGCGCGGGCCGCACAGTCGTCTACAGCGCGGTCGACGGGCGGGCCGCCGGGGTCATCGCCGTTGCCGACGCGCTCCGCCCCTCCGCGAAGGAGACGACCGACGAGCTGCACCGGCTTGGCCTTCAGGTCGCGATGCTCACCGGCGACAACCGCGCGACCGCCGAGCGCATCGCCGCGGAGCTTGGCCTCGATTCCGTTTTCGCCGAGGTCCTCCCGGGGGAGAAGGCCGCCAAGGTGAAGGAGTTTCAGGCGCGGGGGATGCTCGTCGCGATGGTGGGCGACGGGATCAACGACGCACCGGCGCTGGCGCAGGCGGACATCGGCATCGCGATCGGCGCGGGGACGGACGTCGCGGTGGAGACCGCCGACGTCGTGCTGATGAAGAGCGACCCGTACGACGTGCTGGGTGCCATGGCCCTTTCCCGCGCGACCGTGCGGAAGATGAAGCAGAATCTCTGGTGGGCGGCGGGCTACAACACGATCGCGTTCCCCATCGCGGCGGGGCTCTTCTACCCCAAGTTCGGGCTCCTCCTGCGCCCGGAGATCGCGGCCCTCTCGATGTCGGGAAGCTCGCTGCTCGTCGCCGTCAACGCGCTGGCGCTCAGGTGGACGCGGCTGCCGGGGATCCGGCGCCGCTCGGGCGAGCCGCCCACTGGCGGCACAGTGCCCCGCCGCGCGCTTCCGCCAACCCTCTCGGGAGTATCACGATGAGACTCGACACGAGGGCGTTCGCCTTGGCGGCGGCAATCGCGCCGCCGTCCTCTTCACCCTCTGCGCACTCGCCGTGGCGATCAGCCTCGGCGGCGGCCACCTACAACCGGATGGTCGGGGCATCGCTTTCCGCCGCGATGCCGTCGCGCGTCAGTCGGGAAGGCCGGTCGACACGCCCGGGGAATCTCTGACACGGCCGACCGGCATGCGCATCACTCGCGTGCCCGGAGACGGACTATGGCAGACCCGCGAACACCCCCTATTCGTACGGAGCGGACGGTGGCGCTGGTGAGAACGCGTGCGTGGCCAGCGGCCAGCGCCACGACGCCAGCAGCAACACGGAGGACGTCATGCGCTCAACACGGGCTCGAGCCTCGTTGTTCTACGCCGGCCTGCTCCTCGCCGGTGCCCCACTCGCCGCCCAGCAGGGGGAGCACCCGCACCAACCGCGTGACACGACGCGCACCGGTGAGATGGCCCAGATGATGGGCATGATGAGCACGTGCCCCATGATGTCGGTGATGGGGCGCGGCCCCGCTGCGGCCCTGCGCGCGCGCGACACGCTTCACCTCTCTGCGGCCCAGGTGACCCAGCTCCAGGCCCTGAAGCGGCGGCAGGACGAGATGCACCGGCAGGCGATGGACAGCATGCGGGTGATCCACCGGCAGCTCGGCGCCCTCGCCGACGCGCCGCGGTTCGACGAGAACGCGACGCGCGCGGCCTTCGACCGCATGGGCCGGGTGCACACCAACATGGGGGTGGCAATGCTCCGCGCGCAGCACGAGGTGGCCGGCGTCCTCACACCCGCGCAGCGGAACTCGCTCGCCGCGCTAGGGCGGTCGCACATGCGCACGACCGGGATGATGGGCGGCGGTGGGCCAGCCGGCGATGCGTGCGGGATGGTGATGGGCCCGGGCGGCCCCACCCCGAAACGACCCGGTGCGGGACGGGATTCCGCGCACTCGCACGAACACGGGGCCGACACTACCGGCGCGCGACAGTGAGGCGCGCTGCCGCGCGCGGGGGCGTCCCGGCCCGCCGCCCGGGAATGTCCGACGCCCGATCCACCAACGCCTCACTGACAGCGACGGTGCCGTAATGCAGCATGCGGTCTACCCGAGGAGGCTCGCCATGTCGCAGTCGCTCGCTACGCCGCTCGCCCGTGTGGCACTCGGTGCCGCCGTGCTCCTCGCCGCCTGTGGCGGCAGCTCTACCGGTCCGGGCTCGCCGTCGCCGACCACCTCCATCGTGGGCGTGTCGCCCGCCGGAGGTGCCACGAACGTCTCCGTGAGCACGGTGGTCACCCTACACTTCGATCACGCCATGATGCCCGGCATGGAGCAGTACGTCGCCCTGCATCGCGACAGCCTGCTCGGCCCGCTCGTGCCGGGCACGATGGCGTGGTCGGATGACCGGATGCGCCTGACGTTCACCCCCGCCTCGCCACTCGCGCCCCACACCACGTACGTGCTGCACATCGGCGGCGGGATGACCGACAGTACCGGCACGCCGATCGACTACGGCCGGTGCCCGGGGTTCGGCGGTCAGGGCGTGACGGGCGGGATGATGGGCGATCCCGAGCACATGGGCGGTGGCCACATGGGCGGTGGCGAGATGGGCCCCGGATGGCAGGGGCACGACGGCGGCTACGGGATGGCATTCGTCTTCACGACGGCGTGAGCGGTGTGGCGCGCCAGCTCCCACTCTCGCCACAGGGCGTAGATCGCCGGGATCACCAGCAGCGTGAGCACCGTGCTCGACACCATGCCGCCCACCATCGGCGCGGCGATGCGCTTCATCACGCTCGCGCCGGTGCCGTTCCCCCACAGGATCGGGAGGAGCCCGGCCGTGATCGCCGTCACGGTCATCATCTTCGGCCGCACGCGCTCCGCGGCTCCCTCCATCACCGCCTCGTACAGGTCGCGCGGCGACGGCGTCCGCCCGTTGGCCCGCCGTTCCTCCCAGGCGTGGTCGAGGTAGATGAGCATCACCACACCCGTCTCGGCGGCCACGCCGGCGAGCGCAATGAATCCGATCGCCACCGCCACCGACCAGTCGTAGCCGAGCAGCCACACGAACCAGATCCCGCCCACCAGCGCGAACGGGAGTGAGAGCATCACGAGCGCCGTCTCGGCCACGCTCCGGAAGTTCAAGTAGAGGAGAAGGAAGATGAGCAGCAGCGTCGCCGGCACCACGAGCCGCATCGTGGCCTCGGCGCGCTGCATGTACTCGTACTGCCCGCTCCACTCCATCGTGTAGCCCTGCGGGAGCGTCACCATCTGGCCCACCATCCGCCGCGCGTCGGCCACGTAACGGCCGATGTCGCGCCCAGCGACGTCGACGTACACCCATGCGGTGGGCTGCGCCCCCTCGGTACGGATCACCATCGGGCCGGGCACCTGCCGAATGGTCGCGATCTGCCCCAGTGGCACCTGGCCGGCGCCGGAGTGTCCCATCGGCACCAGCACCTCGGCCAGCCGCTCCGGTGTGTCGCGCAGTTCCTGCGGGTAGCGCACGCGCACCGCGTAGCGCTCGCGCCCCTCCACCGTCTGCGTGATGGTCATCCCGCCGATCGCGGTGGCGATCACGCTCTGCACGTCGCCGACGTTGAGCCCGTGCCGTGCTGCCGCCTCGCGATCGATGGCGATGTCGAGGTAGTAGCCCGAGACGGCGCGCTCGGCGAAGGCGCTCCGCGTGCCGGGCACCATCCGCACCGCGTCCTCCACCTGCCTGCCGATCGCCTCGAGCGTCGCCAGGTCGGGGCCGAAGATCTTGATCCCGACCGGCGTCCGGATCCCGGTGGCGAGCATGTCGATCCGTCCCCGGATGGGCATCGTCCACGCGTTCGTGAAGCCGGGGACGCGCACGGCGCTGTCCATCGCGGCGACGAGCGCGTCCGGCGTCATCCCCGGGCGCCACTGGTCGCGGGGCTTCAGCGTGATCGTCGTCTCGAACATGTCGAGTCCGGCCGGATCGGTGGCCGTGCTCGCGCGCCCGGCCTTCCCCCACACACGCTCGACTTCCGGGAACCGCTCGAGGATGGAGTCCTGGATCCGCAGCGCCTCGCGCGCGCGGGCGATGCTGATCCCGGGCGCGGTGGTGGGCATGTAGAGGACCGTCCCCTCATCGAGCGGCGGCATGAACTCGCTCCCGATCCGCGACCACGGAATCCAGGTCAACACCAGCGCCACGAGCGCGCCGACGATCACCGGCCAGCGGTTCCGGAGCACGAACGCGATCACGGGCCGGTACAGTCGGATGAGCGCGCGGTTCACCGGGTTCGCCATCTCGCGTCGGATGCGGCCGCGGACGAAGAGCGCCATCGTCACCGGCACGAGCGTCACCGAGAGCAGCGCCGCCCCCGCCATGGCGAACGTCTTGGTGAACGCGAGCGGCGTGAACATCCGCCCCTCCTGCCCCTCGAGCGTGAACACCGGCAGGAAGGAGACGGTGATGATGAGCAGCGAGAAGAAGAGCGCCGGCCCCACCTCCCGGGCGCTCCGCATCACGAGCGCACGGCGCTCGCCGGCCGGGAGGCGGCCGGTGTCGAACGTCGGCGCGCTGCCGGACGACGGCGGCGCGGCCCGCTCGAGGTGCTTGTGCAGGTTCTCGATCATCACGATCGCCGCGTCCACCATCG
>CAMLEQ010000132.1 GCA_946479015.1 uncultured Gemmatimonadota bacterium
ATCAGCACCGCGACGACGACGAACGCGATCGCCACACCCGCGGTCCGCGCGATCGAGAGGGCGCTCACGCCGCTACCAGCAACCATCGCCGCTACGACGGCCAGAATCACGAGCCCGACGATGTCGTCGATCACCGCGGCTCCCAGAACCACTCGGCCTTCCGACGTGTCGAGGCACCCGAGTTCCGAGAGCACACGTGCCGAGATTCCCACGGACGTGGCGCACAGCGCGGCCGCGAGCACGAGCGCCGGAATCATCGGGACACCGAGCGCCATCGTCGTGACCATTCCAAGCGCGAACGGCAGCGCGACGCCAGCGAGAGCAACGGTGGCCGCGGAGCTTCCGACGCTCAGGAGCGGCTTCAGCGCGGTGTGCAGTCCCGTCTCGAAGAGCAGCACCACCACCCCGATCTCGGCGAGCGCGTGGATGACCGGATCGTCAGGCCGAACGATACCGAGCAGCGAACCACCGAGCAGCACGCCCGCGATCAGCTCGCCGAGCACCGCGGGCTGGCCGATGCGTTGCGCGAGCTCTCCGAGCAGCTTGGTCGCGACGAAGATCGCGACGAGGGTGCCGAGGAGCGCGGCCACGCCGCCCGTTTCACCGCCTGCGGCTGCCGCGAGCAGAGGAACGAGCGGGAGCGTCACTGCGCCGCTTCGCCTTCGAGGTAGGTATAGCCCTCCAGACCCGCGACGTAATCGGCGATGAACGTGTTCGCCTCCTGCCGAGACAGATGCTTGGCGTTCGACACCTTTCGGCGGAAGATCTGCAGAAGGTCCGACGCGCGGAACTGCACGTAGTTGAGCACCTCCGTCACGGTGTCGCCGTGCACGAGGTCGGTCACCTCGTAGCCGTTCGGCGACAGGCGCACGTGCACCGCGTTCGTGTCCCCGAACAGGTTGTGCAGGTCGCCGAGGATCTCCTGGTAGGCGCCGGTGAGGAAGATCCCCAGGATGTACGGCGCCCCCTCCCGCACCGGATGCAGCTCGAGGCTCGGCCGCCCGTGCCGGCCGCCCGCGAAGCGGTCGATCTTCCCGTCCGAGTCGCAGGTGATGTCCTGCAGCGTGCCGCGCCGCACGGGCTCCTCGTCGAGCCGGTGGATCGGCATGATCGGGAAGAGCTGGTCGATCGCCCAGCTGTCGGGGAGCGACTGGAACACGCTGAAGTTGCAGAAGTAGCGGTCCACCAGCTGCGCCTCGAGATCCTCGATGATGTCCGAGTACTCCTCGCGGTCGCGCTGGGCGATGCGCGCGCACGCGTTCAGCGTGGCGGCGTAGAGCTGCTCGGCGAGCGCGCGCCCGCGCAGCGAGAGCACGCCGCTGTTGAAGAGCGCCTGCGCCCGCTCCTTCGCGAACGTGGCGTCGTGGTACACCTCGCGCACCGAGCGCGTGGACACGGTCTCGTACCCTTCCTTGAGCTCGTGCAGGACGGCGTGATCCTCGTCCGTGAGCTCCGGCACCGGCACCTCCTGCTGCGACTCCACGTCGATGACGTCGATCAGCAGCAGCGCGTGGTGCGCGGTGAGCGCGCGCCCCGACTCGGAGATGATGTGCGGCATCGGGAGCTCCGCCTCCCGGCACGCCTCGCCGATGGTGTAGATGATGTCGTTGGCGTACTCCTGGACGGAGTAGTTCACGCTCGCCGCCACCGTGGAGCCCGAGCCGTCGTAGTCGATGCCGAGCCCCCCGCCGACGTCCACGTGCGTGATGTTCACCCCCGCCGCGTGCATCTCGGCGTAGAAGCGCGCCACCTCCTGCAGCCCCGCCTTGATGTAGCGGATGTCGGTGATCTGCGAGCCCAGGTGGAAGTGCACGAGCTTGAGCACGTCGAGCCGCCCCACCGCCTGGAGCTTGTCGATCACCTTCACCAGCTCGCTCGCGGTGAGCCCGAACTTGGACTTCTCCCCGCCACTCTCCGCCCAGCGGCCGAACCCCTCCGAGGCCAGCTTGATGCGCACGCCGGCCGTCGGCTGCACGCCCATCTCGTCGGCCACACGGAGCAGGATGTCCAGCTCGCTCACCTGCTCGATCACCACGAACACCTGGTGCCCCAGCTTCTGCCCCATGAGGGCGAGGCGCATGAACTCCTCGTCCTTGTAGCCGTTGCACACGATCATGTGGTTGGCCGACTCGCTCAGCGCCAGCACCGCCTGCAGCTCCGGCTTGCTGCCGCACTCCAGCCCGACGCCCGCGGGCGCGCCGAACTGCACGATCTCCTCCACCACGTGGCGCTGCTGGTTCACCTTGATCGGGTAGACCAGCGTGTAGTCACCCTCGTAGTTGAACTCGCGGATCGCGTTCCGGAACCGCTGGCCGATCACCTCGATGCGCGAGCGCAGGATGTCGGAGAAGCGGAGGAGCATGGGGAGGCCGATCCCCTGCTCCGCGAGGTCCATGGCGAGCTCGTAGAGGTCGAGCCCGCGCTCGGGGTGCGACTTGTCGGGGCGCACCACGACGTGCCCCTTCTCGTTCACATCGAAGAAGCCGATCCCCCACCCTTCCACGTTGTAGAGCGCGCGGGAGTCTTCGATGGTCCACGCCGAGGCGGCCGGCGGCGGCGAAGCTGGTTCAGCGACTCGTGTAGCCATAGTGCGCGAAGTTTACGTGGTGGCGGCGGCCAGGTGTAGGGTCCGCGCGGGCGCTACGGGAAGAGCCGGCGCACGCGCCACCCCGCGCCCGCGCGCTCGTAGACGATCCGCTCGTGCAGGCGGAACGCGCGGCTGCGCCAGAACTCGATGCGCTGCGGGCGCACCAGGACCCCAGACCAGTGCGGCGGGCGCGGCACGGGCCGCCCGGCGAAGCGCCGCTCGACATCCCGCACGCGGGCCTCCAGCTCGGCATCGCTCGAGAGCGTCTCGCTCTGCAGCGAGGCCCACGCCCCGATCTGGCTCTCGCGCGCGCGGGTGGCGAAGTAGGCGTCCGCTTCCTCCGGGGGCACGGGCTCCGCGATCCCCTCCACGCGCACCTGACGCTCGAGCGGCTGCCAGTGGAAGCAGAGCGCCGCCTTCGGGTGCGCCAGCAGCTCCCGCCCCTTGCGGCTCTCGTAGTTCGTGTAGAAGACGAAGCCGCGATCGTCCACGCCCTTGAGGAGCACGATGCGTACCGACGGCTGCCCGTCATCGCCGACCGTCGCCAGCGACATCGCCGTGGGCTCGGGAAGGATCGAGCGCTCGATCGCGCTCGCCTCTTCGAGCAGCGCCACGAAGCGCTCGATCGGATCCGCCGCCGGCACCTCCGTCGTCACCACGGCCTCAGTCGCCGCCATCGATCAGTCCGCCCAGCATGCCGAGCACGCTCCCCTCTTCCTTGCGCGCGCCCCCCTGCCGCGGCGCGGCGGCGATGATGCGATCGGCGAGGCGCGAGAACGGCAGCGTCTGGAGCACGACGCGCCCGGGGCCGGTGAGCCGCGCGAAGAAGAGCCCCTCGCCGCCGAAGAGCGCGGTCTTGATCCCCGGCACCATCTGGATGTCGTACTGCACTGTCGGCTGGAGCGCCACGAGGCAGCCGGTGTCCACGCGCAGCGTCTCGCCGGGGGCGAGGTCCACGTTGTACAGCGTGCCGCACGCATGGAGGAAGCAGAGCCCATCGCCGTGCAGCTTCTGCAGGATGAACCCCTCGCCACCGAAGAATCCGGCCCCGATGCGCCGCGTGAAGGCGATCGTCACGTCGATCCCGCGCGCGCCGCAGAGAAAGGAGTCCTTCTGGCAGAGGAGCGTGCCCCCCCACTCGGTGAGATCGATGGGGAGGATCTTTCCCGGATACGGCGACGAGAACGCGACGTCGCGCCGGCGCGGCGCCTCGTTCGCGAACAGCGTGACGAAGAAGGAGTCGCCGGAGAGGATCCGCTTCCCGCCCGCGAGGAGCTTGCCGAGCAGCCCCGTCTGACGTCCCGTGGCATCGAGCGTGGTGGCCATGCTGATGCCGTCCTGCATGAACATCATCGCGCCGGCCTCGGCCACCACCGCCTCTCCCGGGTCGAGCGTGACGACGACCGCCTGCAGGTCATCTCCGATCACACGATAGTCGATCTGATCCGCCATCTCCGCTCCTCGTCCGCCGCGCGGACGGCTGTGAATCGCACGCCGCGGCGCCGCCCGGCGCCGCCCGCGAATTATCTCCGGTGATGACGCGCGACGCCAGGGCCGCGCGATGCGATGCGGGGCGGCGCGCTCGCGCGAGCGCGCCGCCCCGTCGTCGCGTGCCTCCGCGGAGGCGTCAGGGCGAGATGCCGCGCTGCCGCAGCTCGGCGATCGCGTCGCGGTAGCCCTGCTTCGCGGACTTCCGGAACCAGCTCACCGCCTCCGCGTCGTCGCGCTCGACACCGCGACCGTTCGCGTACATGAAGCCGAGGTTGTACTGCGCCTGCGCGTTCCCCTGGTCCGCCGCGAGCCGGAACCACTTCACCGCCTGCCCGTCATCGCGACGTACCCCCTTGCCGTTGCCGTACAGCCAGCCGAGGTAGTTCTGCGCCTTCGCGCTTCCCTGCTGCGCGGCCTTGGTGTACCAGCCCACGGCCTCTCCGATGTTCTTGTCCACGCCGGTGCCGTTCTCGTACGCCGCCGCGAGGTCGAGCTGCGCGTCCTCGTCGCCGAGCAGCGCCGCCTTGCGGTACCACGTCACCGCCTCGCGAGGGTCGGCCTGCACGCCGCGCCCGGACGCGTACATGCGCCCGAGCTGATACGCGGCATCGCGGCCGCCGGCATCCGCCGCCTTGCGATACCAGCTCAGCGCCTGCGCCGGGTCGCGCCCGACACCGAGCCCCTGATCGTACATCACGCCGAGGTTCCGCTCCGCGACCACGCTCCCCGCGCCCGCCTCGCGCGAGCACGCGGTGAGCGCAGCGCTCCAGTTCTTCGCCGCGTACGCGGCATCGCACGAGAGCGTGGGGGGCGCCGGCGTGTCGGAGGTGGCGGCGGGAGCGGCCGACTGCGTACGTCGATGCGGCGGCGGCGCCGTCCGGTGCGACGCGGCCGGCACGGCCGCGCTGCGCACGGGCGCCATCACGGGCGTCCACACCAGCGTCTGGCCGGTGTCGAGCCGCACGCGCTCGGTGACGCTCACGTATCCCGGCGCGCTCGCGGACAGCGCGTACTCGCCCGGCGGCAGCGTCACCGGCGAATGCGTGAGCACCTCGCCATCGATCGTCACGGTGGCACCGCGCGGCAGGCTCGCCGCGATCTCGATGTGCCCCGAGTCGCGCACGGCCGGTGCCGCGGCCTCGTGCAGCCCGGGGCCTTCCTGGAGCGCCGCCGACGCGCCGCTGCCCGCGGCGCCGACTCGCGCCTGCGTGCCGTCGGGTGAGCTGCGGAGCTGCACGAACACGCCGAGCGCGAACACCCCGGCCACCACGCCGGCGATCGCGCCGATCACCCACCCCGGCGTCTTCTTCGGTGGGAGCGGCGGGAGCACCTCGTCCTTCGGCGCCTCCTCCGCAGGGAGCAGCACGGCCTGCGGCGTCGCGCGGGCCGGCGACGGCTGCGCGCGCGGCGACTGCGTCTCCGTGGGCGCCGCTGGTGGCTCGGCCGCGGACACCGGCGCCATCGCGCTCGTGGGTGACGCGTACGTCGCCCCCATCGATGCCACCAGCGGCTTCATCACCTGCGTGACGCCGAGCGAGTACGACTCCGCGCCGTCGGGCTCCGATAGCGAATCTTTCTGCAGCCGCAGCGCCACGATGCGGCCGGTGGCCACATCGCGCGCGAAGTAGACGACGCCACCCCCTTCCGCGCGATCCATCTCACCGAGGATCTCGTACTCCCCCTGCGCCGCGCTCTTCACCGCGTCGAGCAGCTCCTGCCGCGACGGCGCCGAATCGGAGCGCTGCGCGCCGGTGATGTCGCTCCCGCACTGCGCGCAGAACCGCCCCCACCCCACGAGGGGCGCGCGGCACTTGGGACAGACGCCCCCCATCGGCGGGATGCTCGCGTCGAGCTCGCGCACCACCGTGAGCGCGTAACCATCTCCGTCCGGCTCGAGCCGCAGCGCGACGAGCTTCGCCGTCGCCAGCTCGCGCGCGAGATAGATCACGCGACCGCCCGCGCCGCGACCGAGCTCTCCCAGGATGTCGTACTCGTGCGCCGCGGCCTCCTTGACCGCGCGCAGCAGCTCATCGTCGGCGCCGACGCCCCCGGGACGTCCGGACATCACCCGGGTGGTACCGGTCTGTCGCAACATGTCTTCTCCGGCGAATGGTCTCCGGCGGTACAGTACGGCCGGGATCGGCGATTGGAAAGAGCGAGCGCCGCACGCGAAGCGCGCCCGCGGCCGGGAGGCCACGGGCGCGGGACGCCGTCGCTAGCAGGGAGGCATCGCGACGAATGCTATCTGGGCGTGCCGCCTCCGAACGTGGGGGGCTTCACGGTGACCGTGCGCCCGAGCGAGTCCGCGCGCGCGCGGGCGCTCGCGCCGATCGCGTTGGTGATCCGGTCCACGTTCACACGCGGCAGGGGGAGCGCGGCATCGGGCGCCGCGTCGTCGCGCGCGGGGCGCGTCGCCGCGCCGCGCCGCGAAGCGAGCGTCTCGTGCGCGGTCGTGCGCCGCGGCGGCGTCGCGGGCGATGCCGAGATCTCGGTGTCGCCCGCCGATCCGGTCTCCGCGACCGCGTGCGTCGCGCCATCGTGGAGATCCGACGCCGCCGGCGTGACGGGCTCGTCGCCGCTCCGCAGCTCCGCAGGGTGCGCTTCCGCCGTCTTCACCGGCGCGACCACGGACGTCGCCTCGCGCACCATCGAGCTCGCCCCGTCGGTGCGTCCACGCAGGACCCAGGCACCGGCGCCCACGCCGGCGAGCAGCACGGCGGCGGCCAGGTATCTGGGCCACGGGCGCCGCGGCTCCACCGGCCAGTCCCGCATCACGCCGCGGCGGCCACGCGCGCGCTCCTCGGCCGGCGCGTCGAGCACCACGCGCGGCGCGTCGCGCACCGGTCCGGTGGCGACGGGCGCGGGTGCCGGCGGGGGAGCGGGCACGGCGGCGGGTGCGGGCGCAGGGCGACGAAGCGCGGGAGACGTGGGAGGCTCGATCCACGGGAGCGACGCGGATCTGGTGGTCGGCGCGGGGGGCGCATCCGCCGCGCGCGGCGGCGGTGGCGCGGGCGCCGTCGCGGCTGCCGGCTGGGTCGTGCCGCCGGCGCGCTCGCGGATCGCGAGCGCGCGGCGCGCGAGCTCCTCGGCGGCCGCGTGATCCCCTTCCGCCGCGCGCACCTTGGAGAGGCTGGTCAGGATGCCCGCCACCTCCGGGTGCTCCGGACCCAGCGTCACCTGCTTGATGGCGAGGAGACGGAGGAGGAGCGGCGCGGCCGCGGCGTGCGCGTTCCGACGGAAGCAGAGCCGCGCCAGATTGTTGAGCGGAACCGCGAGGTCCGGATGATCGGTGCCCAGGTGTATCTCGCTGATCGCGAGCGCACGGCGGAAGAGCGGCTCCGCCTGGTCGAGCTCTCCGCGCGCGTAGTGCAGCGCGGCGAGGTTGTTGATCGCCTGCACGAGGCTGAAGTGCTCGCCTCCGAGCACGCGCTCGCGGATGGCCAGCGACCGGCGAAAGAGCGCTTCGGCCTGCGGCAGATCCTTCTGCCGGTACTTGAGCTGACCGAGGTTGCTCAGACTGGAAGCCAGGCGTACGTTGTCCGCTCCGAGAAGCGTGGCTTCCCGGATGGCGGCGATGAAGGCCTGCTCCGCCCGGGCGTAGTCACCCTGGGCGAACCAGCGTCGCCCGGCTTCGTTGTGATTCTCCCAGCGTGTCTCTACGGTGTCGGTCATCCAAGCTCCTCCCGCTTAGATGGACGCGGGGAAGTGCCCGGCTGTAACGCGCTTGCGTGGGCCGGGATCACCCAGCGGGTGAGCTCCCCTCTCATGTGGTGGTTCTCATGCCTTTCCGCGGCTCGGTCGCGGGAGGCCAAGTCGTACTCGAACTTCAGGATGCATGCTGCCTGATAACCTGCTTTCGAAAGTCGCGTCGGAGCTGGGGCTCGCTCCGCGCCAGGTCGTGAACACGCTCGCGCTGTTCGAGGAGGGGAACACGCTCCCGTTCATCGCGCGCTACCGGAAGGAAGTCACGGGCGGGCTGGACGAGGTACAGCTCCGCGACGTGCGCGACCGCGCCCAGTACCTGTCGGAGCTCGAGGAGCGGCGCGCCGCGGTGCTCGCCTCGATCGAGGAACAGGGGAAGCTCGACGACGTGCTCCGCGCGAAGATCGCGGCCGTGGACACGAAGCAGGCGCTGGAGGACCTGTACCTGCCGTTCAAGCCGAAGCGCCGCACGCGCGCCACGATCGCGAGGGAGCGCGGGCTGGAGCCGCTGGCCGAACTGCTGTGGGCCGGAGCGACGAGCGACGCCGATGCCGAGGCGGCCGCGGCGGCGTACGTGAGCGAGGAGCGCGGCGTTCCCTCCCCCGCCGACGCGCTCCAGGGGGCGCGCGACATCCTGGCGGAGCGCATCGCCGAGGACGCGCGGCTGCGCGGCATGGTGCGCGACCTCACCCGTGAGAGGGGAGTGGTGCGCGCGCAGGCCGCGTTCGGGAAGGAGAAGGAGGTCTCGAAGTTCCAGGACTACTACGACTTCTCGCAGAAGCTGACCGAGGTCCCCTCGCACCGGATGCTGGCGATCCGGCGCGGCGAGGAGGAGGGCTTCCTCATCTGGTCGATCGCCGGGCCCACGGAGGAGATCCTCGGGCTGCTCGAGCGCGAGCTGGTGGCGCCGCGCGCCGCCACGCGCGAGATGACGCTCGCGGCGCACGATGCTCACAAGCGGCTGCTCGCCCCGTCCATCGAGGTGGAGCTGCGGCTGGAGCTGAAGGCGCGAGCCGATGACGAGGCGATCGCGATCTTCGGGCGGAACCTCGAGCAGCTCCTGCTCGCCGCGCCCGCGGGAGAGCGGATCGTGATCGGGCTCGACCCGGGCTACCGCACCGGCGTGAAGACGGCGGTCGTGTCGCGCACGGGCGCGCTGCTGGCGACGGACACGCTCTACCTGCACCAGCCGGACCGGTTCGCGGAGCAGCTCGCGCGGCTGGTGCGGGTGCACCGGCCGGAGTTCATCTCCATCGGCAACGGCACGGCGTCGCGCGAGACGGAGAGCGCGGCGCGCGCCGTGGTGCGGGAGCTGGACGCGCCGCGCCCGCAGGTGGTGGTGGTGAACGAGGCGGGCGCATCGGTCTATTCGGCGTCCGACCTGGCGCGCGAGGAGCTGCCGGAGCTCGATGTCGCGCTTCGCGGCGCGGTCTCGATCGCGCGGCGGCTGCAGGATCCGCTCGCCGAGCTGGTGA